>CAJQNM010000587.1 GCA_905479665.1 uncultured Saprospiraceae bacterium | reverse complement strand
CGGGGCGTAAAGTCAAATCTTGCGGTCAATTTCACGCCTTTAGAAGCATCTAGGTATTAAAAAAATCCGTTTCTACAACTCTTCTAGTTTTGGCTTGTCTATTCTTGCATCAGAGCTTTTACATTTTTGCTTTTAGGCACCTTTATTTCAAGCGTCAATTTTCATATTTTTCCTCAGAAGGTGGCACCGAATTTTGTTCAACCCGCTGAGAATAAGTCTGCCATAAAGTTACTGAAGCTCAAAATATTGTTGTTCAGAGCAAATGCGAACGAAACAATCACACCATCCGAGCATTGGGTCAAACTCTTGGCGTTACCCGGCGAAAATCTCGCACCATTAACTATTTAGACTTACTTGAAACACCTGTTGAAACACCCTTGCGTGTTATTTTTGGGTCAAATGCCTTCCTGGAAAAAACTTCGCGCACCATTGGTGCAAAATGCTTCAGTGATTTTGTCTCATAGTCTGGGTCAAAAGAAGATTGATCCCAACGCTCACAAAAATCAACACATGCTTGATAGTAAAGATTGTCTTCGAAACGTTTCCTTTCTTCCCGGTTTCCTCCGTAATAGTGAGCATAATAATACCTCTGAAAAATGCCGTGATGTTCGATAACCCACGCACATTCTTCTCGTACAAATGGACGCAACAACTCAGCGGCAAATCGAGCATGATTTTGAGGAGCCAAGCCATCACCAATATCATGAAGGAGCGCGGATACAATCCAGTCAACATCAGCACCATCTGCTTCTGCTCTTGTAGCAGCTTGTAATCCATGCTCAAGGCGAGAGACCTTATACCCCGCCAATTCCTCATCGCCTTGGCTGTTCATCTCCTTGAGAATTCGATCAGCGGTTCCGGCTAGGTATTTTTTTTCCCGATTTCCACCCGTGCTCAGTAACTTCCAATCTTCTTCAGTACCATCTTTCATTTGCGTGAATGTGACAGTACGCATATCTATTCTTCCTTTTTCTTCAAATCAGCAACATCACTTCTTTAACAAACGCTTTCTTAGGTTAAGTCAGCTTTGAATTGGCTTGCCTCATCTGATTGGTCAAGTTTGAAAGTTAGTTCATGATCGGCCTTTGGTACAATAGGATTATGGTTTCGGGTTACGGTGGCCTGTATCCAAGAGCACTATGAGTGCGTCTTGGAAAAACTTGAAACCGTTGAATGAATAAAGCTGTTCACTTTTGCACACTGAACCCTAGTCACCACAAGCTGCGCATATTAAATCTCCACCCAGTGTTGAATTGAAATCACCTTAATCCCTGACGACCAACATGCGGTGCGCCTGTCACCAAAGTAAGGAGATGGGCAGCAGTGAGCAGAATTACTACTAGAAATAGGAAGAGAATTGGCGTGGTAGGAATAAGCAAGGGTTTAGCTGGATCCTTCGGCCTTTTTTCCAAAACAACCATCCACCCGACACCCCCAAGTGCCAAGCCCAACACAGATAATGTAATAATAAGATCCACGACTAAAAATTTCTCCAATAGAAACTTGATACACTCGTACCAAAACGCTCGTACTAACAATGAGATAAACGATAAGTTTGTTGATTCTCAAAGTCGCTGTGGCCTGTAAATTGCATTTTCTGAGCACAGCTGTACAATTTTGCGACCAGGATTTAAGTCGCACTTTATAATCCACTACCGTTATCATTCAAGGGCCGCCAGGTGACTGGCACGGCGACAATACAGTCTCCGCCGGATTGCGTTTTGGATTGGACTTCGCAATCTAGATACGTTGTTGCTCGCCGGGTATTTTTCTTAATCCCCCAATTCTGGGATGGATTAGGTGTTCTATAAACCATTTTTTATAGCGCGCCGAAGTCGTCGCATCAGTAAATCACGTGAGCGCTTGTCAGCAGCGTTTTTTAACAGCATCTCTTCAGTCCACCTGGAACTGTGCAAGATCATAATGCCGATCCAGAGAGGAAGTTTCGTATGGTTGAACACGTGCGTCCACAGATTTCAAAAAAAGGAAGTATTCTTCGCTGGATCCTGAGCTTGTCAATGCTTGCAGAATTACACGTCTTCCTGCTCAGAGCCAATCCGGGAATACCGTGCAATGTGTAAATATTAGTCTACACTAAAGGCTTCTCTGCGTTGGCCTGCAGTGTGGCTAATAAATTGAGAAGGAAAAATACTTATCATTGATTTTCTTGTACGTACCATTTGCGAGAATTTCTGATAATGCCTTATTGAACATGTCTTTGAGTTGGCCATCTTCCTTGCGCACGGCAATACCCGCTCCTTTGCCAAAGTACTTAACTGATTTGATGTTGTCTCCGACAAACTCACAACACGCACCCGCTTTGGTTTTTGCCCATTCCATGAGAGGAACAGATGCCGCGAGCACAAGATCAATGCGTCCAGCAGCTAAATCAAGATTAGCGTCATCTAGCGTTTGGTATAGCTTAATTTGAGACCCTACATAGATGTCCTCAAGGTAGGTGGCATGTGTCGTTGATGATTGCGCGCCGAGTATTTTATCCTTCAATGACTCAGGATCAACCGCCTGAATACCTGAACCCTTCACCGCCATGAAACGGCTGGGTGTTTCCTGGTACTTTTCAGTAAAATCTACCTTCTTGAGACGTTCTTCAGTTATCGACATGGAAGCTACTAT
>CAJQNM010000586.1 GCA_905479665.1 uncultured Saprospiraceae bacterium | reverse complement strand
TATCATGGGATGAGGTTAAGGAGGACACTGAAAAATTATCTCCGCAGCTTACGGACCTAGCTGAGAGACAAAAATCGTTGCTGGATCGGGGGCGACAAAAAAATCTTATGTCATAGTCATAGTCAGCATAGGTACGCACATTGCCCTGATTTGGATCGACCATTCGGATATAATAGGTGGTTCCTAGCTCCATAAAGTAGGAATCATTTTGATAATCAAATCGTCCTGCACATTCCAACTGATCCGTGGGCGAATTCTGTGTGTAGACTGATTGCGTCTCCAATCCGCTTGACTGAAGGAACATGTATTCTCCAGTACCAACTGTGCGAAACCAAAAATCTCTATCGTCTACCTCATAATTGCAATACGGAGCATCCGACTGAGTCTTATCAAAAGTATAACCAATGACTTCACTTCCACATACGATATCTGTCGCGGTTGAGAAATGATCGTTGGCATCCGCTGGTAGACATGTTACGTCAAATCGCAACTGGCCAAACCCACTAATATTCAGTAGATATTGTTCTCCAGGAACAGACTTGAAGACAAGTTTACTACTCTGATAAAAATAAAGCCGATCATCGGTACAAGTCAAAGATCCGCAAGTGCCAGTATAAAGTGAAAATTCGAGATTTTGGTGGATGGGATCTTCAAAGTAGTCTGGAAACGTAAGCTCGAAATAGCTTCCATCGCCTACGATACGGTACCAATTGCCCGGTATGGATGTTGGCGACTCCGGACATAGAGGATCACCTGGTGTTGAGAAGTCGGTTGAATCGGAAAATTGAATTCCGCAACTGAGCAGTGTTGCTCCCTGGCACACATCGTTGGTTGCTTGTGCAACTTGTTCAAAGTGAATTTGAAATTCAGTGTTTGATGATCCGCCTGACAAGTTTAATAAATAGGTTTCGCCCTCGACAAAAAGGACTCTGCGCACGGACGCTCCATCTCGATCAGGAACATAGCCTGCATAAGGACAAAAGAACTCAGAGCATGTTCCCCCTAATATCTTAAGTTTTCTTCCAGCGGTTTTCGCAACAACATCATACATCTGGCCATTTCCCTCGATCTGATACCAGACATCTTTTGACACATAGTCTACGTATTCACAGGCTTCAATGGTATCATTGGTCGCAAAACGGTTTGAACTGAGAATCGTGTCGGTGACCTCAACCACTGTCGCATTAGTACACTCGTCATTTATTTGGATCGCATTGCAGTTTACCAACAGATCAACCTTTATCCTTCTGTTAGTGAACAATCTAATAAAATAGGTCTTTTCATTCTCGAGGTAAAATGCTCCATGAATAGGGTAAATCCCACGAATTTCTCCATTTACTTCTTCATAAATAGATGTTCTAATATAGAGCGACAGATCACTACTATCAACCAAATCGAATTCGTAAAACTCATCTGTGCCTTGTACTTCATACCACAAATCTGCAAAGTTATCCGGAGCATTATTCGCGTCCCTAAAAGCGGTCAAAAAGGAAACATCAATTGAGTCACCACAAACTACATTCCTAGCCCCTTCAAGGCTATCATTCTGCGGCGTGGTATAGCTCGAAATGTGGACCCCAGGATCATAGGCCGGTGTGAAATTGGGATTGTGCCATATAAAAGCAAGGTAGTATTGCTGATCGGAGCGGATCCTAAAAGAAAATTCCCAAGGTTTCATCAACAATCTTCGCTCACAAATTAGACTATCGCAATCTCCTGTGTATAGATAGCATGACATAGCGGTGGTCGGTAATGCAAAACTGACAATACTATCATTTCCCGTAAAGGTATACCAGGTAGTCAGTCCGGAGTGCTGACAGTGGTCATAATCCACTGCAGTCTGACTAAAATCTAATACAACAGAATCTTTTAGAATGAGTGGTGACGCATTTTCACAAAAGGTTTGACTTTGCAATTCTATCGGATTCAGGCTAAAATAATAATCCACCGGTGAGTACGATGAAAGCGACAAATAATACTCAAGCCCTTCTTCTGCCCAAAAGGCCTGTCCTTCCTTGACCCGAATAATATCTATGCACGTTTGATCACATCCATCGGTATAAACAGTAAGAAATGGTTTAGAATTTCCCGGCACAATAAAGGATTGAAGGAGTAAAAACTGATCAGCACCTTCCACTTTAAACCATAACTCCGGGACTCCATCAGGCTCACTATTGCATTGACTACCAAAATTATCACTTGCTGACAAGCGATTGTAAAATACATTTGAACCAATCTCAATAGTAGTCGCTCGCTGACAAAGCGTGTTCCTTGCCGGATTTGTGCAATCCAAGGTCAGTTCATATGAACCTGCAGTACTACGCTGCCTGCACTGTATGAAATATTTCTTACCCGGCCGAGTGGTGAAATTAATATTATCGCTATTTGTATTGCACACGGGGGAATCGTATCCGCTCACTACCGGTACGTATGTAAAAGATCCACAACTGTCCTCATAGATTGAAAGATCAGCACCGAAGCCGCAAAGAGTTAGATATACAATCTGCCCATTGCCAGAAAACGTATACCATCTCTCGACATCACCTTCTATGTTTTGACCCAGTCGTTCCTGCTCACTATTTGAGGTGAAATCAACTTCTATCGTTTCATTACAGGATATTACAGCGGCCTCACTACAGCTCGCAGGGGGGCTATTCTGGGCAAGAATTACGCTTGGGCAGACTAGTCCAAGAAAAAGGATGAAGTTTTGATAGTGCATCCACAAAGCTAAATAATCTTACAAAATAGGCATTTCTCTGGGCAGGAGTCTCATAATTTCGGGGGATTAAAGCTGGGACTCTCATCATGGGTTCTCGATGATTACACCATCAATCCCTACAGGTGCGTGTTCATTCAATTGCCTCTACTGTTACATTCGGGGGAGTAAATATGGAGCGCATATGGAGCGATCCTTGGCGATGAAAACGAATGCTGTTGAATTATTGCAAAAACAATTGGTTATCCGAGCTAAAAAAGAGCAGTATGGCATCATCGTCCTAGCATCAGCGACCGACCCCTACCTTCCGGCAGAAGAGAAGACTGGCATCACACGCCGATTGCTGGAGGTTATTTTGGAGCATCGTTTTCCAGTCCATATTTATCACCAAGTCTGACCTGGTTACTCGGGACTTGGATCTCCTGCAGGAAATTAATCGTGTTGCCATTCTACCCAGCGATCTGCGACCCCCGGCTGCAAGGTGGAACTATTGTATCCATTTCTTTTTCGACCCTGGATGATAGGGTGGCCAAAATATTTGAACCAGGTGCCACCTCACCAGCGAAGAGATTGGAAGCCATGAAGGAGGTGAGACAGACAGGACTTCTCACCGGAATGAGCCTGATGCCATTGCTGCCATACATATCTGATACTACGGTTAGCCTGGAATTATTTTTTTCAACATTTAAACAATTAGATGTAGACTATGTGCTCCCAGCAACAATATCACTGTTTGGCTCGCAAAAGCGGATAGTATGACCCTGGTCATGCGTGCGATTAAGAAGCACTACCCGGAATTAGTTCCAAAGTATGAGAAGTTCTT
>CAJQNM010000585.1 GCA_905479665.1 uncultured Saprospiraceae bacterium | reverse complement strand
GCATAGGTCCACTTGTCGATGATCTGGTTGTACCGTTCGTTGTTGGTAATCAGACCCATATTGTAGTTCTCCCAAACCTCATCAACCTCTTCACTGGCTTCTTGCAAGATGTTGGCTTTCACCGTCGGTGTAATCAAATCACCAAGGTTGAAAGATAGACCCCCTTTGAATGACCAGTAGAAACCAAGGCCTTTGATATCATCCAAAAATTTAGCAGTGACTGCAAAATCTGTACGGTTGATAATATCCTGGATAACCTTCTTCAGGTTTCGCTTGGTCAGCAAACTATTGATAAAGGGTACTCCTTCAGGAGTTTCAGCATTCAGTATGACTCGGCCAACAGTTGTCTCAATGATCTTATTGACCAACTCTTCGTCTTCGTTTTCGACGACGGCGCGTACTTTGACAGGCTCATGGAGCTGCATCTGGCCTTCATTGAAAGCGATCCGTATCTCTTCTTGACTAAACGCTCGGGGGTATTTATCCTTACCCTCTTTTTGCAATGAGGCACGCTCCTTGGTCAAGTAGTACAATCCAAGTACCATATCTTGCGAAGGCAATGTAATAGGAGAACCATCTTGAGGGTTGAGCATGTTGTGCGAGGACAACATGAGCAACTGTGCTTCCAAAATTGCCGGGTGGCTCAACGGCACGTGAACGGCCATTTGGTCACCATCAAAATCCGCATTAAATGCTCCACAAACTAACGGGTGCAATTGAATGGCTTTTCCCTCAACCAGTTTTGGTTGAAAAGCCTGGATGGAAAGTCTGTGCAGCGTGGGAGCTCGGTTTAGCAAGACAGGATGGCCCTTGAGGATATTCTCCAGGATCTCCATGATCACAGGATCTTTGCGATCCACTAATTTCTTCGCAGACTTAACGGTCTTAACGATGCCTCGTTCGATCAATTTACGAATGATAAAAGGCTTAAAGAGCTCAGCCGCCATGCCCTTGGGCAGACCGCATTCGTGTAGCTTAAGCGTTGGACCCACGACGATAACCGATCGACCAGAATAGTCAACCCGCTTACCGAGCAAGTTCTGACGGAATCGTCCTTGCTTGCCTTTGAGAATATCACTCAAAGATTTAAGGGGACGCCCGCCTTCTGCCTTCACAGCATTTGACTTCCGTGAGTTATCAAAAAGCGAATCGACGGCTTCCTGCAACATGCGCTTTTCGTTACGCAAGATGACTTCAGGAGCTTTGATCTCCAATAGCCTTTTGAGTCGGTTATTTCTGATGATCACTCTACGGTATAGATCATTCAAATCCGAACTCGCAAATCGACCACCATCGAGCGGTACCAAAGGACGCAGCTCAGGAGGTACAACTGGCAGATATTGAATGATTGTCCACTCCGGTCGGTTTTCCAGTCGGGTGTGTCCATCTCGAAACGCCTCGACTACGCGCAGACGCTTGAGTGCCTCTGATTTACGCTGTTGCGAAGTTTCTGTCGCTGCCTGATGGCGTAAAGCATAGGAAAGCTCATCCAGATTTTGACGCATGAGCAGTGCTTTGACAGCATCTGCACCCATTAATGCAATAAACTTATTGGGATCGTCATCGTCAAGCATCTGATTTTCACGGGGAAGAGACTCAAGAATTTCGAAGTACTCTTCCTCGGTGAGGAGATCAAGATTTGAGAGGCCCTCGGGCTCCTTCATTCCTGCCTGAACGACTACATACCTTTCATAGTAGATGATCGACTCCAACTTCTTGCTGGAGAGCCCCAGGAGGTAACCAATCTTGTTTGGCAATGATTTAAAAAACCAGATATGCACGACTGGGACGACGAGTTTGATGTGTCCCATACGCTCACGACGAACCTTTTTCTCGGTGACCTCAACACCACAGCGATCACATACGATTCCTTTGTACCGTATTCGCTTGTACTTACCACAGTAGCATTCGTAGTCCTTGACCGGACCAAAAATACGCTCACAGAACAGACCATCACGTTCGGGTTTGTACGAACGATAATTGATTGTTTCAGGCTTGAGCACCTCTCCGTAGGAGCGCTCTAGAATATCATCAGGTGAGCAAAGGCTGATCGTAATGCTATCAAAATCAGCACGCTGCACAGTATTACTAAAATTCTTTTTGAAAGGCATATTGTCTAGTCTTTAAGCTGAATTTTAATTAATCAAATTTTACATCGAGCGCTAGTCCGCGCAGTTCGTGGATAAGTACATTAAATGACTCAGGTATGTTCGGTTGCGGCAGATTATCACCCTTGACAATCGCTTCATACGTTTTGGCACGACCAACAATGTCATCCGACTTGATGGTGAGTAACTCCTGCAGGATATTGGAGGCACCAAACGCTTCCAGTGCCCACACTTCCATCTCACCAAAACGCTGACCACCAAACTGCGCCTTACCGCCCAGAGGTTGCTGCGTAATAAGTGAATATGGTCCAATCGATCTGGCGTGAAGCTTGTCGTCGACCATGTGCGAGAGTTTGAGCATATAGATCACCCCAACGGTGGCCCGCTGGTGAAATTTATCACCTGTTCCGCCGTCATACAAAAAAGTCTGTCCAAGACTAGGAATGAAGCCTCCACGATGTAGTCTTCAATCTCTTCGAGAGAAGCTCCATCAAAAATCGGGGTCGAAAACTTGCAATCCATTTTCTCTCCAGCCCAACCCAGTACAGTCTCAAATATCTGACCGAGGTTCATCCTCGATGGTACACCTAGTGGATTCAAAACAATATCTACAGCTGTCCCATCCTCCAGAAACGGCATGTCTTCCACACGCACAATGCGGGATACAATCCCCTTGTTACCGCGTCGACCAGCAAGCTTATCGCCCACTTTGAGTTTTCTCTTCTGGGCCATATAGACCTTCGCCAGTTTCAAAACGCCCGCAGGGAGCTCATCTCCGATTGAGATATTGAAATTCTCTCTCTTGTAGCGACCGATCTCTTCGTTGACCTTAATGCTGTAGTTATGCAAAAGGCGAGCAATCAGATCATTGGTCTTTTCATCTCTTGTCCAGTTGGTATAGTCTACAACAGTATAATCGATTTTCTTCAGGGTAGGCTTGGTCAGCCTAATTCCCTTCTTGATCATCTCTTCGTTGTAGATACTCTTAATCCCCTCGCTGGTTTTGCTAGACACCATTGCATTCAATTTGTCAACCAGTAAGGTTTTCAACTCATTGAGCGCTATGGCGTGGCTATCTTCCAACTTGCTTAGCAGAGACTTTTCTTGAGCTTTTTTGGTCTTGTCTTTTTTGGCTCGTGCAAAAAGCTGCTTATTAATGACGACCCCTGCTTTTGAAGGAGGCGCTTTCATCGAGGCATCCTTGACATCTCCGGCTTTGTCGCCAAAGATCGCACGGAGCAGTTTCTCTTCTGGAGTCGGGTCCGACTCTCCTTTCGGAGTAATCTTTCCGATGAGAATATCACCCTCCTTGACCCAGGCACCAACCCGGATTATTCCGTTTTCATCAAGATCTTTGGTGGCATCTTCGCTCACATTGGGGATGTCATTCGTGAGTTCTTCCTCGCCCAGTTTCGTATCTCTCACATCCAATTCAAAATGCTCGATATGGATGGAGGTAAAAACATCTTCACGCACCACTCGCTCCGAAAGGACGATGGCATCCTCAAAGTTGTAACCCTTCCATGGCATAAAGGCCACTTTTAGGTTTTGGCCCAATGCCAATTCCCCCTTTTCGGTTGCATAGCCGTCACAAAGGATCATGCCTTCGGTGACTCGCTGACCTTTTCTGACAATCGGTTTAAGATTGATGCAGGTACCTTGATTGGTACGTCGGAATTTGATTAGATCGTATGTTTTTAAATTGTCTTCGAAGGACACCAGTTGGTCTTCTTCGGTGCGATCATACTTGATCGTAATGCGATCGGCATCAACATACTCGATGATCCCGTTGCCCTCTGCATTGATCAGCATCCGTGAATCTTGAGCCACGGTTGACTCAAGGCCGGTACCTACGATCGGAGAGGCGGGTCGGAGCAGTGGCACCGCCTGGCGTTGCATGTTCGATCCCATCAGGGCACGGTTGGCATCATCATTCTCCAAAAACGGAATCAACGATGCAGATACACCCACAATCTGATTGGGTGCCACATCCATGTATTCAATGTCTTTGGGTTCGAGGATCGGAAAATCTCCATGTTCACGACATGCTATTCGATCGGACTGGAACACTCCCTTGCTGTCGACTACTGCATTTGCCTGAGCAATTTTCTTAAAATCTTCGCCTTCTGCACTGAGGTATTCTGCGCTTGAGCGAACATCAAGTTTGCCACCATTTACACGTCGATAAGGTGTTTCCAGAAAGCCCATCTTGTTGACTTTCGCGTGGACACAAAGCGTCGAAATCAGTCCAATGTTGGGACCTTCCGGTGTTTCGATGGTACACAATCGACCATAGTGAGAGTAATGTACATCTCGCACTTCAAAACCGGCTCGCTCTCTGGACAATCCACCTGGCCCAAGTGCCGAGATTCTTCGCTTGTGCGTAATCTCAGACAACGGGTTGGTCTGATCCAAAAATTGTGAAAGCTGGCTGGTGCCAAAGAAGGAGTTAATGACTGAGCTGAGGGTACGTGCGTTGATCAGATCAATCGGTGTAAAGACCTCATTGTCACGAACATTCATCCGCTCACGAATCGTACGAGCCATCCTTGCTAGACCCACGCCAAACTGAGCATAAAGTTGCTCACCGACCGTACGCACACGACGATTGCTCAGGTGATCAATATCATCCAGCTCCGCCTTTTGATTGGTCAGGCTGATCAGATATTTAACAATTCTGATGATGTCCTCTTTCGTGAGAATAAGAGTCTCTTCATCAATGTCAAGACCAAGCTTTCGGTTTATTTTATATCGACCTACTTCACCCAAGTTGTATCGCTTATCCGAAAAGAACAACTTGTCAATGATTCCGCGAGCCGTTTCCTCATCTGGTGGATCGGTACCACGTAGTTGACGATAGATATGTTGAACAGCCTCTATTTCTGAGCTGGACACATCTTTTTGCAGGGTATTGTAGATGATACTATAGTCCTCATCGATGTCTTCTTTTTGCAGAATGATGTCTGGCACATCTGCCTCCAAGATAGCTTCAATGTTTTCCTCATCCAGAACGATATCACGCTCCAGGATGATTTCATTACGTTCGATAGAAACGACCTCACCAGTATCTTCATCGACAAAGTCTTCGACCCATTTACGCAGCACCCTTGCGGCAAGTTTACGCCCGATGGCTTTTTTCAATTTTGCCTTCGTCACTTTGATTTCCTCCGAGAGACCAAATAGATCAAGAATCATCTTGTCCGAATCGTAGTCGATGGCGCGCAGCAGCGTTGTGACGGGAAATTTCTTTTTGCGATCGATGTAGGCGTACATGACCGAATTGATATCGGTCGCAAATTCCATCCAAGCCCCTTTGAAAGGAATGACCCGAGCAGAATATATTTTAGTCCCATTGGGGTGAAAACTCTGCGAGAAAAATACTCCGGGAGAGCGGTGCAGTTGCGAGACGATAACGCGCTCGGCACCATTGATCACGAATGTCCCTTTGGGTGTCATGTAGGGGATATTGCCCAAGAAGACATCCTGCACAATCGTCTGAAAATCTACATGTTCCTCGTCATTGCAAGAGAGCCTTAATTTGGCTTTCAGTGGCACACTGTAGGTGAGCCCTCGCTGCATACACTCTTTAATGGTGTAACGAGGAGGATCTACGAAGTAATCAAGAAACTCCAGCACAAAAATATTTCGTGCATCCGTGATGGGAAAGTTTTCTTGAAATACTCGATACAGCCCTTCATTGCCTCTATTTTCGGGTGTTGTTTCCAATTGGAAAAACTCCCTAAATGACTTGATCTGAATCTCGAGCAAATCGGGATATTCAGAAGCCAGTGTGATTTTGCCAAAATTAATTCGTGGCTTGATCAATGCTTTTTCTGCAGTCTTGGACATTCGAATTTTTTTTATGGTGGGTAAATTCGCCAGACGACGACAGGCCTGATCCTAATATCGGATCAAGCCTTTGTCTAAATGTTATTTAACGTGATGCTTCAGTGTCCTGTCGAAGTGAAAATCAGGTATCAATTACTTGAGTTCAACTTCGGCACCCACTGCCTCTAGAGCAGCTTTGATACTTTCTGCTTCATCTTTTGGAGCACCCTCCTTAATTGCTGAAGGAGCACTATCTACCAAATCTTTTGCGTCTTTCAATCCTATGCCGAGTAGAGTTTTTACCTCTTTTACGACTTTCAGTTTGGAAGCACCGGCTGAATTCAACATAACATCAAACTCTGTCTGTTCTTCAGCGGCGGCCTCACCTCCACCTGCTCCTGGAGCTGCGGCGACGGCTACAGCAGCAGCTGCAGGCTCGATTCCATACTGGTCTTTTAGGATATCCTTCAACTCGCTCACCTCCTTTACGGTCAGGTTAACAAGTGTCTCAGCTATCGTTCCTAAATCTGCCATTTTGTTCGTGATTTTAAAATTTTATAATCAATGCGGTATACGCTTGGAAGCCAAATTATTATTGTTCTTCGCTGCTGCCATCAGCGACTGAATCGCCAGCAGCACCTGGTGTGGGTGTCCATCCTTCTGGTCGCTCCTCCAGAGCAGTGAGAAGGTTTACTACGGTAGATCCACCTGAATCCAAAGCGGAAAGTACGCTCTGAATTGGTGATCCCAGTAGACCAATTATCTCACCAATGAGTTCTTCTTTCGATTTGAGGGCTGCCAAACTATCAATTTGGTCATCACCTTCATAGATACTGGCATCAATATATGCTGCCTTAAGCACTGGTTTCTCGTGACTCTTTCTAAACTCTTTGATCACCTTGGCCGGTGCATTGGCCGTGTCGGTAAACATAATTGCGGTAGGTCCTTTCAACGCTGAGTACAAGTCTGCAAAATTTCGATCTGCTGGAAGTGCTTCTAACGCCTTGATGGCCAATTTGTTCTTGACCACCTTCAGCTCAATGTCCTGTTCGTAGCACAGTCCACGCAGTTGATTTATCTGCTGGACCGTCAGCTCAGAGGAGTCGGTCAAATAGAAGAAAGAACTCTGATCAAATTTCTTAGTCAGTTTCTTAACTACTTTTTTCTTTTCCGTTCTGGTCATGATATCGCTCTCTCTGAGTTATTTAACTTGATGATTTTACACTAATCTTTATGCCCGGGCTCATGGTGGTGGCCACAGTAACAGACTTCATGTAGGTACCCTTGGTTGATGCGGGTTTCATTCGATTTAGAGTGTCAATCACCTCTTGCGCATTGTCTCGCAATTTCTCTGCACTGAAAGACACTCTTCCGATGGAGGAGTGTACGATACCCAACTTGTCGGTCTTGAGCTCTATTTTTCCTCCTTTCACAGCCCCTACAGCTCCGCCAATATCCATGGTTACGGTTCCTGCTTTGGGATTTGGCATGAGGCCCCTTGGCCCAAGTATTCGTCCTATCTGACCTACCTTGGCCATCACTGTTGGTGCTGCTACCACAACATCAAAATCGGTCCATCCTCCTTTGATCTTTGTGATCATATCATCAAGACCAACATAATCGGCTCCAGCGTTTTTTGCCTCTTCCTCCTTATCCGGAGTGCACAAAACCAAAACACTCTTGTTTTTACCAGTGCCGTTCGGTAGCGTGACTGAGCCACGTACATTTTGGTCACTCTTACGGGGATCGATGCCCAAGCGGACATGCAAATCGACTGAGGCATCAAACTTAGTCATGTTCACCTCCTTCACTTTTGCCATCGCTTCGTCGATCGGATAGAGGTGATCGCGCTCGATCAACTTTTCCACGGCCCTTCTTTTCTTACTCTTCTTTGCCATATTCATGAGGTTTTAACGTCACACCGCTAGGGCTGACTCCCTTCTTAAAAAAAATTGTTATTCTTCTTCCTCAGACCAGGGTTTTTCCCCGACCACATTGATGCCCATACTACGTGCTGTACCAGCTATCATCTTCATGCCAGACTCTACTTTAAAGGCATTGAGATCGACCATTTTAGCCTCAGCAATGGTTCGCACTTGATCCCAGGTTACTTTACCCACTTTTACCCGATTTGATTCAGGCGATCCTTTCTTCAGTTTTGACATCTCGAGCAGTTGAACTGCGGCAGGTGGCGTCTTGAGGATAAAATCGAACGACTTGTCTTTGTAAACCGTAATAACCACCGGTATCACCTGACCCATCGTGTCTTGCGTGCGGGCATTAAAGCGCTTGCAAAACTCCATGATATTTACCCCCTTAGCACCCAAAGCGGGTCCGACCGGAGGTGCAGGATTGGCCTGACCTCCCCGTACCTGTAGCTTTAACTTAGTTTCGACTTCCTTTGCCATGCTATACTTGCTATTCTAGGTTTGCTTTTCTACTTGCATAAAATTCAACTCAACTTCGGTGCCACGTCCAAAAATCTTGACGATCACCTTGAGTTTTTTCTTCTCCTCATTGACCTCCCTGATGTCTCCGACAAAATTATTGAACGGACCATCGATCACTTTGACCGTCTCCCCTTCAATGAATGGTTCGATCATGATTTCTTCGCCATCCTGAGAATCGTCGGCCTTACCCAACATGCGATTTGCCTCGTGTTGTCGCATGGGAATCGGTGCATTTCCACCCAGGAAGTTGATGACATTGGTCATCCCTGCAATGGTTTGAATCATCTCACCGGTAAATTTTTCAGCCATCACCTCCACCAGGATATAGCCTGGTAATATATTTCGCTCCTGGATCACTTTCTTGCCTCCGCGTATCTTGTACACTTTCTCGGTAGGGACAATCACTTGGGTAATGACATCACCCCATCCTGATCGACGCACCTCGAGTTCGATTCGCTCCTTGAGCTTACGCTCTTTACCACTGATCACCCTGAGGGAATACCAGCGACTGTCTTCTGACACTGTGGCTACTTCTTCAGAGTCCATAAAGCAGGTCGACTATTTGTTTCGAAACGGTGTCCATCAGAAATACGAGGAAAGCAATGATCAACGATGCAACCAACACCAAAATGGTGCTGCTCTGTAAACTGGGCCATGAGGGCCAGCTCACTTTGTTGACCAGCTCATAGTAGCTCTCTTTGATGCTGCCAATAATACCGGTACTTTCCATATGATCTCAGTCTAAATATTTCAAATACTCTCTTTCTCTTTGCACGGGCAGAAGGACTTGAACCCTCAGCCTACGGTTTTGGAGACCGTCGCTCTACCAATTGAGCTATGCCCGTGGTTGAGTGTGGGCGCCTTCTACAGGCTGGTGTGAGTGTGGGTGTGAGTGTGTGGGGTAGAACGAAAGCGATTGGGTGCTATGCGCGCCCAATCGCTACCGATTAAATCCTTTCTTTCAGATCTACTCTATGATCTCAGTGACCTGCCCTGCTCCAACAGTACGGCCACCTTCTCTAATCGCAAATCGAAGGCCTTTCTCCATCGCAATCGAGGAAAGCAGTGATACTTCAAGTGCCACATTATCACCAGGCATCACCATCTCAATATTCTCAGGCAAAACTACATCGCCCGTCACATCTGTTGTACGGAAGTAAAATTGTGGTCGGTACCCATTGAAAAAAGGTGTATGACGACCTCCTTCATCTTTACCGAGGACGTATACCTCACACTTAAACTTCTTGTGTGGCTTTACAGATCCAGGTGCACAGATAACCATGCCCCGCTTGATTGCTTCCTTTTCAACACCTCGAAGAAGTAATCCGGCATTGTCACCAGCTTCTCCCCGATCAAGGATCTTGCGGAACATTTCCACACCAGTCACCACGGAAGTCATCGGTTTCTCCGTATCTTTCATCATCCCGACAATCTCTACAGGATTTGATGTATTGATCACTCCACGCTCGATACGACCGGTAGCAACCGTACCCCGACCGGTGATTGAAAAAACATCTTCAATCGGCATGAGGAAAGGCTTGTCCACCAAGCGGACTGGCTCTGGAATATCTGCATCAACAGCAGCCATCAATTCCTTGATTTTTACCTGAGCGTCAGCATCTCCTTCCAGTGCTTTAAGTGCCGAGCCCTGGATGATTGAAATATTATCTCCATCAAACTCATACTGATCCAGAAGTTCTCGCACTTCCATTTCGACCAGTTCGAGCATTTCTTCGTCATCAACCAAGTCGACCTTATTCATAAAGACGACAATTTGTGGTACACCTACCTGACGTGCAAGCAAAATGTGCTCACGTGTCTGTGGCATTGGTCCGTCAGTGGCTGCGACGACTAAAATGGCGCCGTCCATTTGGGCAGCACCAGTAACCATATTCTTAACGTAATCTGCGTGGCCAGGACAATCCACATGAGCATAATGGCGATTTGCCGTTTCATACTCTACGTGTGCGGTATTGATGGTGATACCCCGTTCTTTTTCTTCGGGAGCAGCATCAATTGAGTCGTAATCCATTTTCGCAGCGAGCCCATCGGCAGACAGCACGTAAGTGATGGCAGCTGTAAGGGTAGTCTTGCCATGATCCACGTGTCCGATCGTACCTACATTGAGGTGCGGTTTGTTCCTTTCAAAAGTTTCCTTTGCCATCGGATGTTTTTTTCGTTCTTAAAATTTAGTTTCTAAGTTCTTTACTGTTCAAATTTCGCTCCAAAGCGGATCTAAGTGTTTGTTCAAGAAAAATTTGTCCGGAGCCAATGAAGGGAATTGAACCCCCGACCCCTTCCTTACCATGGAAGTGCTCTACCCCTGAGCTACATTGGCGATCGGGTGTGGACTGACGAAGCTTCGCTTGCCAGCCTTGGGGTGAGTGCAGGTCTGTACGTGTGTGTGACCAATGTCTTGGTGCTGATTTTCTGCTTTCGTGAGCGGGCGATGAGACTCGAACGATCGGGTGTGAGTGTGGGTGTGGTCAAACAGCTGCACTGTTTGGTGTGGGTGTGAGGACAAGTTTGGGTATGTGTTTAGCGTGTGTTCAAACAACCTTTGTCATTTAAACCATATTGAGCGGGCGATGAGACTCGAACGATCGGGTGTGGGTGTGTACAAACAGGCTCCGCTGTTTGGTGTGGGTGTGTCTTTTGTGTGTTCAAACAACCTTTGTCATTTAAACCATATTGAGCGGGCGATGAGACTCGAACCCACGACCCTCAGCTTGGAAGGCTGATGCTCTACCAACTGAGCTACGCCCGCGATTGTGTGTGTGGGTGTGGGTGTGAAGTGTGCGTGTGAGGACGGGTTTGGTGTATTGGGTGTGTGTGTGAGTGTGTTCAAACAGCTTCGCTGTTTGGTGTGGGTGTGGAGTAACAACTATGATCACACCCCTGCCCAAACCCACACTTTTAGACTGACATCCGATAGGATCGTCAGTCCACACCCAAT
>CAJQNM010000584.1 GCA_905479665.1 uncultured Saprospiraceae bacterium | reverse complement strand
AGCGCTAAAAACAATTCGCGGTATAGTTCCTAAGAAACGTATGCCCGACCACAAGCTAGTAGACCAACCCATTAATTCTTAGTACCAATTCTAATGTCTTTTTATCCCATACATCGCTGCAAAGCCTCGCCAGGGCTACTGCCCTGTCTACGTTCTGACGCCTCGTCTGAAATCAAAATCTTATTAGACTTGATCACTAAAACTATTGAGTCGATCTACTAGTTTTCTGATCGTTTATTCTCATTGTGCACTCCCCCGATCCGTGCTTGTGACCATTTTTGCTCAACCCTTGCTCTTGGCATTCTCCGCAAAAATATCGCCAATCACTATCCCCGTAAATATTTTTAGCCCAGGGTTCCGCCTTGCTCCACCACGGGCTAAAGAGGTGACACCCCGCTGGGGCTCATGGGCGTTGCAAAAAATAAGCAGTAAGATTCCCAAGAAACGTATCTGCTGCTAAGGGCTAATTCTGATTGATTTTCTGATTGCGCACTCCCGATCAATCCGTGCTTGTTACCATTTTTGCACAACCCTCGATCCTGGCCACCGCAGAAAATATCGCCATATCTCTACCTCCTATATCTTTCCTCCTCACAGGAATTTCCTCTTTTCCTCAATTTTCCTCACCCACATTTTCCATTGTCAATTCTCCATTTTCAATTAACCCGCCTCCCCATTTATAAGGATATCCCACAAGCCATATATACAGGATGTTTTTAGCGGCCCACCCTACTTAGCTTTAGATTAATAAAAACGAACCGCGCTATGAATGAAATTCCAACCCTGGCAGTTTACGATGGAGATCTGTTGAAACTGCTCAAAGCCAAAGATATTATGTACTGTACGGCAGACGGTGCTTACACCCATCTCTATCTGATGAGTGGGAAAAAAGTCGTCATTTCCAAGAACCTGAAATCAATTACCTGCAATTTACCCGAGAGCCATTTTATGCGTGTGCATAATTCGGTGGTGGTAAACCTGGCCCACGCAGTTGCATTTCAAAATGGCAATTACAACATGCTGCACATGTCTAATGGTGAAGAAATTGCCATATCAAGAAATAAGAAAAGTGAATTTTTGGATCGGTTTGTAAAATTGTAAAATCAAAACATAATGAAATCAATATATTATGTTCTCCTTATCATCTCTGCCATGACATCATGCACAAAAGAGGATCTTTCAGAAAATGACCCCATTTTCAGCGTCCTTTCTGAAGTCGCCGAAGAAATGACCTCTGTTGCCCATGAGGAATCAGCTGTCTTAACTCAACCCGAACAAGTCATTGTTGAGAAAATCAAAGAAATAAAGAAGATAGCCTATTGCGAAAAACTAGAGCTCTATGTTCTTCATCTAAGAAATGGCAAAAAACAAATTCTTCCGCGAAAACCAATCCCGGTTCGATTAGGTGTTCCATTGCCTATCTTTGATCTTGAATTTGATTGCGAGGAAATTTTAGATGGTATTTTCTAGGTAAGCCCAAGTGAAGAAAACCATCGATCCCTTCACTCCACTTGCACTAGTCCCATGACAAAAGGTTCTTTGAGAAATCAGCGCTAGATTAATCGAGTCTTCGAATTGAATATTGGGCCACACCCACACTCTTCCCATCCCGAGCAACGTCGAGGGAGCTATTGGCTTGGTACCCGGTGCATTCAAATAAACTCCGAGTAAATTATGAATCCAAGATTTCAATCCAATAGTTCTCTCCGCGTCACTTACCCTGCGGGATTCGCTTTGGTCGAGATGGGAAGGGTGTGAGGAATGTCTGATTTCTCATCTCCTTCTCTTTTGAGGCACATGGGCCTCATCTAAGTGTCGGATGGGATAGGCTGGGTATAGACTAATTCACAACAATCCGCTCCAACCAATGATTTTCCGAGTCATACACTTTCAAGACATAGATTCCAGATGGAAGATGGTGCACCGATCTCGCGTTTGTACCGGGTTGCAATTCTGAAAATTGAATAGCCACTTGTCCAGCGGCATTAATGAGCTGCGCCTGCAGGTTGGTTGCGGTTTGTCTCTTTACCTCAATGCGGATATTATCCTGGACGGGATTGGGCCACACCTCAAAAACAGCTCCCTTATCTTGGCCTAAGATGGAAACCGGCTCCGATAGAGTAAATTTCAAAATAGCTCCGGGATTGCGCAGATCACCGGTTGCGTTAAGTCCCGCAGCATCTGCTGTCCTCCCGCCTTGGTCGGTTATGATGTAAAAAGACTTACCATCGGGATGTGCGACAATATCGCGATAACGGTTTTGGGTGTAGAAATGCTGAGTGGTATCTCCAATCATGGCCGTGCCATCCGCATCCAATTGCAAACGATAGACCCTGCCTCGTTTCAAGCTTGTAACCAATAAAGAGTTGCCCCATGACGGAATCCCTGCGCCTTCATAAACGGCCAAACTCGAAGGGGCGACGTTGGGGCGACAGATCCAAGCATTACCACAGGCTGGATTGTCGTAGTCGTAATCGTCTGCTACGGCAAACATGGAAAACAGAGGGTCTTTGTAATTATCAAGATCGGCAC
>CAJQNM010000583.1 GCA_905479665.1 uncultured Saprospiraceae bacterium | reverse complement strand
ATGATCTACTGGATGCCTTCGGAGCCTCGGCCAAAACCGGTAAGGTGTCAGGAGGTGATATCATTCAGGGAAAGAAAACTTTTCTCTACCTCAAGGCCATCGAGATCGGTGGGCCGAGGGTCGAGGCCGAATTAAGATCGCTCTACGCGGACCAACGCATGGCCAGTGAGCAAAAGATAAATCGAGTGCTCGAAATCTTTCGCTCACTGGGTGTCGATCAATTTGGTCAGAAACTCAAGCAAAAATATTTTAACGAGGCCAACTCCTGGCTTGAGGCTCTGTCGACAAAAACAGATCGCGTCGAGATCTTACGAGAGCTCTTTGCTGGACTGATGGTTCGCGAGAATTAATTAATTATGCAAAGCCACTGATGCTAATGATAGACTGTTCCCCTGTTTTTGTTGAGCTAATAGGCAAAGTTGAAGATGTCAATAGACAACTGACATTTATGTGTTTTGCCCATTGAGCATGTGTATAACCTGTGGTATTTTGCACCTCTATGAAGTCGAAGACTTGTAATTGCGTGGTGAGAGTATTGCAGACGTTGATCTTCGCTTGGTTTTTCCTTTCTCACCTGGAGGGACAAACCGTGATTGCGGGCAGAGTCTTAGATAGCTTTACCAACAAGCCCTTGGCCTATGCCAATATTTTTTTCCATTCCGCACAACATCAAGGTGTGGTAAGCAATGAGCTGGGGCAGTTTCGACTGTCTATTCCGGCGGAGCATGCCAAAGACACGGTGGTGATTAGTGTGGTGGGATATGGGGTCCATTTCCTGGCAGTAGCGACCGCATCATCGTCCCCCACTATTCGACTGAAGAAAAATGTGCTCCTGCTCGATGAGGTGACGGTGACCTTTAAAGAGAAAGTACATAAGCTGCTGCGCAAGGCCATAAATCGGATTCCTCAGAATTATGGTACGCGCAAATTCTTAGCACGTGGCTATTACCAGGAATACTCAATAGAGGACACCAGCTACGTGGAGTTTATTGAGTCCTTTGTAAACATTGTGGATCGTCGATTTGCTTCTCCACAAGATCAAAGTATGATCTATGTCGAGCAAATGAGACGGATCAAGGATGAGCTTGAGTTGCCACCTGAAGTGCAGCGATTCTTTGCTTTCGATCGCATTTACACCATCTATGAGCGCATGAATAATGTGCGTCAACGACAATTTTTTTCACTGGATCAAAAGCCACACGCAGGATCCTCATATCGCATCGAGCACTATCGAGAGTTTGCCGAAGCCAATGATACACTCATGGAAGTTGGATATTCTTCAAACCAGGGACGGTACCGAGGCAGCAACGGTACGATCGTACTGCGTAAAAGTGATTTGGCCATCCTTAAGATGTCTCGTGGAAATGAAAGTGATCGTAATTTTCACGAAGTGACTTACCGTAAGATCGGTGAAAAATACTTCCCGAGCAGAATATCCTACAAATATGGGGTGGAGGATCAATCAGGTAAAAGCTACTCGGTATCGCGTGTACTGTATCTCTACGAGATTATTCCTGAGCGCACTAGGCCAACAGGAACAAAGTTGGATCGTACGCAAGATGTGCGTGATCTGGACTACAAATACGACCCAGAGTTTTGGCTTGACAACCAAATTCTCTTGCACGTACCTGCCCCGCAGGCATTAAAGGCTGACTTGCAGAGGAGGGGGGCCTTAGAGAAGCAGTTTAAAAGAAATGAGCGAGGTAAAGGATGATCATCGTAGATATACTTTCACATCCCACCACTTCTTATCAAACACCGCATTGCCCATTTTCTCGTAAAACTTAATTCCGGTGTCATTCCAGTCCAGCACTTGCCACTTGATGAGTTTGCAATTGTTTTCCTCGGCAACTCTCTGAAGTTGATTCATGAGACACCCACCAATACCCTTGCGCCGCTGAGATTCGTCAACTACGAAATCTTCCAAATACATCATCTTGCCTTTCCAGGTAGACCAAGTATAATAGTAGATCATGGTTCCGACGACAACACCCTGCTCAAGGGCCACGAGGTACTCAAATAGGTCGTCATCAAAAGCTTGCTGATAGTCCTCAATGGATGCTGTTACTGCGTCTTCTTCGTTCTCAAATGCCGCGAGTTGCCGCACGAGACGCAACGCTTCAGGGAGCTGTGTTCGGTTTCCACTCGTGATAACGAGATTATTCATAGGAGCAGGATGGAATAAGCACCGGAGTCATTTAAAAAAACTGATAAATAAATATATCTTTGCACCTCTTTTGAAATGGAGTATTGAATTGAGCCGTGTAAAGCGACCAAAAATGGTGAAAAATAGTTAAGCATGCCTACGATAAATCAGTTAGTACGCAAAGGCAGGAAAAAAATCGTCACAGCCAGTAAGACGCGGGCCCTGGAAGGAAGTCCGCAGAAGAGAGGCGTATGCACCCGTGTATACACGACGACACCCAAGAAGCCGAATTCAGCTTTACGTAAAGTAGCCAAGGTGAGACTCACCAATCAGCAGGAAGTGATTGCATATATTCCTGGAGAAGGACATAACCTTCAAGAGCACTCTATTGTACTCTTGCGAGGAGGCCGGGTAAAAGATCTGCCAGGTGTTCGCTATACCATTGTACGGGGAGCTCTCGATACAGCCGGAGTGGATGATCGCAAG
Source organism: uncultured Saprospiraceae bacterium (assembly GCA_905479665.1). GTDB lineage: Bacteria > Bacteroidota > Bacteroidia > Chitinophagales > Saprospiraceae > CAJQNM01. The sequence goes on along the minus strand of CAJQNM010000583.1, from coordinate 9,555 downwards.
CAAAGTCGCTCGAAGTATGGAAGTAAACGACCTAAATCGTAAAAGGCTAGACTAAAATGAGGAAACGTAAGCCAAAATTAAGAATCACAACACCTGATCCACGCTACGGTGATATACTTGTCACCAAGTTTGTCAACAATCTTATGTGGGCAGGGAAAAAGGGTTTAGCCTTCGATCTCTTCTATGCTGCCATGGACAAGATTGGTGAGAAGGAGGGTGAAGAACAGCAGCCACTAGAAATATTTAAAAGTGCGCTTATCAATGCAACTCCACAGGTGGAGGTGCGTTCACGACGCATTGGTGGAGCTACTTTTCAAATTCCAACAGAGATACCTGGCAAGCGGAAGACTTCTATTGGGATGAAGTGGCTCATTCGCTTTTCGCGAGAGCGCAACGGCAAAGGCTTTGCTGAAAAACTCGCTGCAGAATTACTTGCAGCTAGCAAGGGTGAAGGTGCTGCAGTAAAGAGAAAAGAAGATACTCACCGGATGGCTGAATCAAATCGGGCATTCGCACATTTTAGAGCATAATATTTAAACGTAGTATACGTAATGGTAGATCTTAAGTTCACTCGCAATATTGGAATCGCTGCGCACATCGATGCAGGTAAAACCACGACTACTGAGCGGGTTCTTTACTACACTGGTATCAGTCACAAGATCGGTGAAGTACATGATGGAGCTGCTACAATGGATTGGATGGAGCAAGAGCAGGAGCGTGGTATCACGATCACTTCGGCGGCCACCAAGACCTCTTGGAAGTGGAAAGAGCAAGAGTATGCCATCAACATTATTGATACGCCAGGGCACGTTGATTTTACCGTCGAGGTAGAGCGCTCTTTGCGAATACTGGATGGTGTGGTGGCACTTTTCTGTGCTGTAAGTGGGGTGGAGCCCCAGTCCGAAACCGTGTGGCGCCAAGCGGATCGATACAAAGTGCCGCGCATTGGGTTTGTAAATAAAATGGATCGTTCGGGAGCTGACTTTTTTGAGGTGGTGAGCCAAGTACGTGATATGTTGGGCGCCAATCCAGTGCCCTTGCAAGTTCCTATTGGTGCGGAAGATGATTTTCGGGGTGTCGTTGATCTGATCACCAATCAGGCCATTGTCTGGAATACAGAGGACATGGGTATGACCTTTGAGGTGATCGAGATACCCGATGATCTTAAGGAGACCGTAAAAGAATATCGTGAGAAATTGCTCGAGTCTGTTGCAGAATATGACGAGAGCCTCATGGAGAAATATTTTGATGATCCAGCATCTATTACAGCAGATGAAATCCGGGCTGCAATCCGGGCTGCCGTCATCGATATGAGCATCATCCCGATGATGTGTGGATCAGCATTTAAGAACAAGGGAGTACAAGCGGTTTTGGATGCGGTCTGCAGCTATATGCCTTCTCCCCTGGACGTAGAAGCAGTTGAGGGGATAGATTATAAAACGGAAGAACCGGCTTTGCGTAAGCCCGATCCCGATGCACCTTTTTCTGCACTGGCCTTTAAAATAGCTACTGATCCCTTTGTGGGTCGCCTGGCATTCTTTCGCGTGTACTCAGGTACCTTGAATGCCGGATCGTACGTGTTCAACAGCCGATCAGGAAAGAAAGAACGTATCTCGCGCTTGTACCAAATGCATTCCAACAAGCAAAATCCAGTCGACATGGTTCAGGCCGGTGATATCGCAGCTGCGGTAGGCTTTAAGGATATTAAGACAGGCGATACGCTTTGTGATCTGGATAAGCCGATTATCCTTGAGAGCATGACTTTTCCTGATCCTGTGATAGGTTTGGCGGTAGAGCCTAAGACGCAAAAGGACTTGGAAAAATTAGGCATGGCACTTGCTAAGCTGGCTGAGGAAGATCCTACCTTTAAAGTTCACTATGATGATGAAACCAATCAGACCGTGATCAGCGGGATGGGCGAACTTCATCTAGAAATTATTGTAGATCGACTGCGCAGAGAGTTTGGTGTCGAGTGCAATCAGGGTGCACCACACGTAAACTACAAGGAAGCACTCACCACGATGGTGACTCACCGTGAGCGTTTGAAAAAGCAATCAGGGGGTTCTGGTCTTTTTGCCGAGATTCAGTTTGACCTAGGTCCTGCTGATGAAGAGTTTCTCGAGTCAGAGGAATTTAAGGCGGGTAAGGTGAGACTACAGTTTCAAAATGATGTAACGGGCGGTCGTGTTCCACGTGAATTGATACCAAGTGTAGAAAAGGGCTTCAAAGCCATGATGGACAATGGTATCCTGGCAGGCTATACCATGGACAGCATGAAGGTGCGACTCTTTGATGGAGCGACTCACACCGTTGATTCAAAGCCTATTGCATTTGAATTAGCTGCTAAAGAAGGTTTTAAAGCTTGTGCACCCAAGACGAGTCCACAGCTCCTAGAGCCCATTATGAAAATTGAAATAACAAGCCCAGATGAATACACTGGATCTGTCATTGGTGATTTGAACCGAAGACGTGGTCTGGTGAAAGGGCAGGATATAAAAAACAATGCGGTGATCATTAAGGCTGACGTCCCTCTTTCAGAGATGTTTGGCTATGTCACTCAGTTGCGTACGATCACTTCTGGTCGTGCATCTTCTTCAATGGAGTTTTCGCACTATGCCGCTGCACCTTCTGGTGTTGCCAAAGAGATTGTCGAAAAAGCTCGTGGAGAAGTTAAGGTCTAAATAGTACAACGAACAATATTTATTAATTAAGGTATGAATCAAAAAATCAGGATCAAACTTCGCTCTTACGACCACAATCTGGTTGATAAGTCTACGGAGAAGATTGTGAAGACTGTGCGCAGCAGTGGAGCTGTTGTGACGGGACCGATTCCGCTGCCCACTGAGAGGAAAGTATTTACTGTATTGCGGTCTCCGCACGTAAATAAAAAATCTCGTGAGCAGTTTCAACTACGTACTCATAAAAGGTTAATTGAGATCTATACTCCGACTCAAAAGACTGTTGATGCGTTGTCCCGTCTCGAGCTTCCCAGCGGCGTCGATATTCAGGTAAAATTGACGTAAATCTCCTGGGACCTGACCCCCAATGGGTCATTTCATAGGAATTTTTGATCACTTGTAAATAGGTGTAAAGTGAACGGAATTATCGGTAAGAAGATTGGTATGACCAGCGTGTTCGACGATGATGGTAGAAACATTGCGTGTACCGTTATCGAAGCAGGACCATGTGTAGTCACTCAGGTGAAGACCGAGAGTGAGCATGGGTACAATGCCTTACAGCTTGGTTTTGCAGAAGCTAAATTGAAAAATACCAGTCAGGCTATGATTGGGCATTTCGAAAAGGCCAGTACCACGCCCAAGAAAAAAGTAGTAGAATTTCGAGATTCTGATCTTGAGAAAGGATTGGGAGATACCGTGACCATCGATGAGGTATTTGTCGAAGGGGACGTCGTTGACGTGGTTGGAACCTCCAAGGGAAAGGGATTTCAGGGTGTAGTGAAACGCCATAACTTTCGTGGGGTTGGCGATGCCACGCATGGCCAGCATAACCGACAGCGGGCTCCGGGATCTATTGGAGCAGCCTCCTACCCAGCCAAAGTTGTCAAGGGTATGAAAATGGCCGGCCAGACAGGAAATGCCCGAGTCAAGATGGAAAATCTCAATGTGGTTAAGTTATTTCCCGAAAAGAATTTGATCCTCGTCCGGGGCGCAGTTCCGGGTTGCAAAGGCTCATTTGTAGTCATTGAAAAATAGAGAGTGATGAAGCTGGATGTTTTAAACATAGAAGGAGGAAGCACCGGTCGCTCGGTCGAACTGTCCGATGCGGTATTCGCCATCGAACCCAATGAGCATGCGGTGTACCTGGCTGTTAAGCAGTACAATGCTCAACAACGCCAAGGGACGAGTAAGGCCAAGGAGCGCGGTGAGATACAAGGATCACGGCGCAAAATCAAAAAGCAAAAGGGTACAGGCACGGCTCGTGCTGGTGATATTAAGAACCCGATCTTTCGAGGAGGAGGACGCATTTTTGGACCACGTCCACGTAATTTTGGTTTCAAGCTGAATAAGAAGGTGAAGCAATTGGCAAGGAGATCGATCCTTTCTGTCAAAGCGACCGAGGGCGCGATCGTCGTACTAGAGGACTTTACCTTTGACAAACCGAAGACCAAAGAGTTTGCAGGTGTATTGCAAAACCTTAAGATGGACGATCAAAAGGTATTGTTTGTGACCGGTGATCTTGACCAGATATTGCACCTCTCATCACGCAATCTGAAAAAATCGAAAGTGGTGGAAGCCCGTAATTTAAACGCATACGATTTACTCAATGCCAACAAGGTGGTACTCGCCGAGAGCTCTTTGGGTGAAATTGATAAAGTCCTGGGAGACGCATAAAGACGAAGCGCTATGGCAAAGAAGATTTTAATAAAACCAATAATTTCTGAAAAGGCAGAGCGCCTTGCAGAGACCTTAGGCCAGTATTCATTTGTAGTGAATAAAGAAGCCAATAAGGTTGAGATTCGTAAAGCTGTCGAGAAGTTTTACAACGTCACTGTCGATTCGGTCAATACTTCGGTCATGCCTGCGAAGGCCAAGACAAGAAATACACGTGCCGGAGTACAAAAAGGACGGATTAAATCATATAAGAAAGCCATCGTCAAGCTGGCAGTAGGAGAGGAAATTGATTTCTTTGGAGACATTTAGAAATTTAGTGAATTCGAATTATGGCATTAAGAAAATATAAGCCGCGCACACCAGGTACTCGTTTTCGGGTCGGTAACCTCAACGTGGAGGTAACCACAGACGAGCCAGAAAAGAGCCTGCTTGCGCCTATGTCAAAAACAGGTGGTCGTAACCGCAAGGGTAAGATGACCATGCGTAATCGAGGTGGTGGTCATAAAAGACGCTATCGCGTTATTGATTTTAAGCGCGACAAAGATGGAATCCCAGCCAAGGTATCGACGATCGAATATGATCCAAACCGATCGGCTTATATCGCCCTTCTGGTGTATGCCGATGGGGAGAAAAGATACATGCTCGCACCAAAAGGTGTGCAGGTAGGAGATGCTATTCAATCAGGCAAAGGGGCTCCGCCAAATGTGGGCAATACGCTTCATTTGGCAGATATTCCCCTTGGTGCGAGTATCTACGGTATCGAAATGGTGCCCGGTAGAGGTGCTGCATTAGTGCGCAGTGCCGGTACATCCGCCACTTTGGTGGGAAAGGAAGATAAATATGTAGTGGTCAAATTGCCCTCAGGTGAGGTACGACGAATCATGGCAAATTGCCGAGCAAGTATCGGAACAGCTTCCAATCCTGACCACAATCAGCAAGTGCTGGGTAAAGCGGGTCGAAAACGCTGGAGAGGTCGTCGACCAAGAGTAAGAGGAGTCGCGATGAATCCTGTGGATCACCCTATGGGCGGTGGAGAAGGCCGTGCTTCTGGTGGACACCCACGATCTCGTACAGGTATCATGGCCAAAGGGCAGAAAACCCGCAAGGTCAACAAGCCTTCTAGTAAACTTATCATCAGTCGGCGTAAAAAGTAAAAGATGGCCAGATCATTAAAAAAAGGACCTTACATCCAGTACAGTCTACTTAAGAAAGTAGAGGCAGCAAAAGAAAGCAAGAAGAAAAAGGTGATCAAAACCTGGTCACGGTCTTCGATGGTTATTCCCGACATGGTCGGTGAGACGATCGCTGTGCATAACGGGAAAACTTTTGTTCCGGTATTTATCACCGAGAACATGGTCGGTCATAAACTGGGAGAGTTTTCTCCAACCCGTGTTTTCAGAGGCCACGCCGGAAATCGCAAACGCTAATTAGGAAAGGAATCTTGATATGGAAGCTATCGCAAAATTGAAAAACTGCCCAATGTCGGCTCGTAAGATGAGGTTGGTGGCAGATGTAATACGAGGAAAAGATGTCGACGCCGCACTGAATATTTTGCGCTTTACCAAAAAGGAAGGTGCAGTGTGGCTGGAAAAAGTCTTGCTCTCTGCCATTGCAAACTGGGAGTACAAACTGAACATGGCACTCAATGCCGACGATCACTCTTTGGTTGTAAAAACCATTATGGTCAATGAGGCTGGCATGCTCAAGCGCTTTCGACCAGCACCTCATGGCCGCGCACAACGTATTCGTAAACGATCTAACCATGTGACTCTCGTTGTTGAGAATCTTGTGCCGATCGATGACGACCTTGTGACTACATCATCGGAAGAAGAATAGATACTAAGTTATTTGAAATAAAGTATATGGGTCAAAAAACGAATCCAATAGGCAATCGACTAGGAATCATCAAGGGATGGGAATCCAATTGGTTTGGTGGTGCTACGTACGCTGACAAAGTGATAGGAGATGCGCGCATCCGAAAGTATCTCCAGGCACGGGTACAAAAAGGTGGCATCGCTCGCGTTGTTATCGAGCGTACACTCAAGCGTATCACGGTCACTGTTCACACGAGCAGGCCTGGTATCATTATTGGTAAAGGAGGATCTGAGGTCGATGCCATCAAAGAGGAGTTGAAAAAACTCAGTGGGCAGGATGTACAGATCAATATTGTAGAGATACGCAAACCGGAACTCGACGCTACAATCGTTGCAGAGTCGATCGCCAAACAGCTGGAGTCACGGATCAACTTTCGCCGGGCCAGTAAGATGTCCCTACAGTCTACTATGCGTGCTGGTGCAGAAGGCATTAAGATTCGTATCAGTGGTCGCCTCAATGGAGCCGAAATGGCTCGAACTGAAGAATACAAAGATGGTCGCATTCCACTCCACACCTTCCGTGCGGATATTGACTATGCGTTGGTTGAAGCCATGACTGTCTATGGTAAGATCGGGGTAAAAGTGTGGATTTGCCGTGGAGAAGTCCTGGGCAAACGCGATCTATCGCCGAATGTAGGTGTCGAGAAAAGAGATTCAGGTCCTGGACGTCGTCGCGGCGGTGGCGGTGGCAGAAATATGAAAAATCGCTAGAATAATAATAGTAAAGATTTTACCTTTGCCAAACTTTTCGGAAAGGGTAAGGAATTGAGTGAATTTGTGCTAAAAAATAGGTCATGCTACAGCCAAAACGGACTAAATATCGGAAGATGCAAAAGGGTCGCAACCGCGGCCTGGCACATCGTGGCAGTTCTGTTTCCTTCGGATCTTTTGGGTTGAAAACGCTCGATGCTGGTCGCATTACCAGTCGTCAGATCGAATCTGCTCGGATTGCCATGACCCGACACATGAAGAGAGAAGGTCAGGTATGGATTCGCATATTTCCGGACAAGCCGATTACTTCAAAACCACAGGAGGTACGGATGGGTAAAGGTAAAGGGGCACTCGATCATTATGTAGCTGTCGTAAAACCGGGTCGAATCATGTTTGAGCTGGATGGAGTAACACCCGACGTAGCGAAACAAGCACTGAGGTTGGCAGCGCAAAAATTACCTGTACAAACCAAATTTGTCATCCGCACAGACTTTCAAGCATAAATCAAATTTGGCATGCCAACGAAGAAGACATTAGAACTAAAAGAATTTAATCTCGACGATCTGCGCAATGAACTGGCAGAGACGGAGGGACAGTACCATAAGATGACGTTCGATCATGCGACAAAGGGATTGGAAAATCCACTGGCTTTGCGTGAAGTACGCAGGGATGTCGCCCGTTTGAAAACGGAAGTACGCCGCAGAGAACTGGGCGAATTAACTGAAAATCAATTGGCCAAACGCTCGAAGACTAGAGCTCGACGAAGGAAGTAATATGGAGGAGCAAAGAAATTTAAGGAAAACTCGTATAGGCACTGTGGCCAGCAATAAGATGGACAAGTCCATTACGGTCGTCGTGCAGCGACGATTGCGCCACCCGATCTATGGCAAATTTGTCAAGAAGGACAAGAAATTTATGGCACACGATGCCAATAATGAGTGCCAAATAGGAGATACCGTAAAGATTATGGAAACTCGTCCACTCAGCAAGAACAAGAAGTGGCGTCTGATCGAGGTGATCGAAAAAGCGAAGTAACCGAAAAGAATAAAGCACGATGATTCAGCAAGAGAGCAGATTGAAAGTTGCCGACAACAGTGGAGCCAAGGAAGTCTTGTGCATTCGTGTTTTGGGAGGTACGCGGAGGCGTTATGCCTCAATCGGAGATACCATTGTGGTTACGGTAAAAGAAGCCTCACCGGGTGGTCTGAAAAAGGGCACCGTGTCCAAAGCTGTGGTCGTTCGCACTAAAAAGGAGATTCGACGTACGGATGGTTCCTACATTCGTTTTGACGACAATGCAGTCGTCTTACTGACAGCAGCTGATGAACCTCGAGGCACACGAATATTTGGTCCGGTAGCGCGTGAGTTGCGCGACCGCGACTACATGAGAATTATTTCATTGGCACCTGAAGTGCTCTAAGAAAAGGTAGCGATGGCGAAGAAGTATACAGGCAAATTGCACATTAAGAAGGGAGACCGGGTCAGGGTCATTGCAGGGTCTTACAAAGGCAATGAAGGTGAGGTTCTAGAGGTGTATCCTGGTAAATACCGAGCGATTGTGGAGGGCGTAAATGTAGCACGCAAACACGCAAAGCCCACCAACGAACAAGCCGGAGGCATAAGGGAAATAAATAACACCATACATCTTTCAAATCTGATGTTGATTGACCCACAGAGTGGAGAACCCACTCGTATAGGACGTCGCTTGGAAGATGATAAGTTGGTGCGCTATGCTAAAAAATCCAACCAAACATTGTCATCATGAGTTATACACCAAATCTGAGAAAGCACTACGAAGAAAATGTGGCGCCCAAGCTCCTAGAGCAGTTTGGTTACAAGAGCTCAATGGAGATTCCCAAGCTTACCAAAATCTGCATAAATCAAGGTGTCGGTCAAGCTACCCAGGATAAGAAACTGGTGGACAATGCGCTTGCCGAAATGTCCGAGATCGCCGGCCAGAAAGCAGTGCCCACGTTGTCTAAAAAGGCCGTGTCAAACTTTAAGTTACGGGAGGACATGCCCATCGGCGCACGAGTTACTTTGCGCCGAGAGCGGATGTATGAGTTTTTGGAAAGGCTCATTTCAGTGGCTTTGCCACGGGTACGCGACTTTCGCGGGATCAATGACAAGAGCTTTGACGGTCGAGGCAACTACTCGATGGGTGTTACAGAACAAATTATTTTCCCAGAAATCGATCTGGATAAAATAAATCGCATCTCGGGTATGGATATCACTTTTGTGACGACTGCCAAAACAGATGCAGAGGCACTTTTTCTTCTTAAGGAGATGGGAATGCCGTTTAAAAATCAAAACAACTAATGGCTAGAAAATCATTAATTGCCCGAGAACGTAAGCGTGCCAAGATGGTCGCTAAGTATGCTGATCTGCGCAAGAAGCTAAAAGAAGAAGGGGACTGGGAGGCACTCGATAGACTGCCCAAGAACAGTTCTGCAGTACGGTTGCATAACCGATGCAGATTGACTGGTCGACCTAAGGGATACATGCGCCAGTTTGGCTTGTGTCGAGTGAAATTTAGAGAAATGGCATTGAATGGGAAGATTCCTGGTATCACAAAAGCCAGCTGGTAGATCAAAAGAAGAATAGCATGGCAATGACTG
>CAJQNM010000582.1 GCA_905479665.1 uncultured Saprospiraceae bacterium | reverse complement strand
ACCGCAGCTACACGCTAAGACTGTGGTTCGCCCTGAGCTTCACCAAAAATCATAAAAACCTCGCACATATTTCTTCTTGAAACAATGCTGCATTTTGTATATTTGCATCATTGTTTCATTTACTAATGGGATCACAAACATCAAAACGAGAGCGGATATTAGACCTGATGGGCATTAGCGCATCTTTGGCCTGCGCTGTACACTGTTCTCTTCTTCCGGTTTTGCTCGCATACTCCGCATTTGGCGGTCTTTCCTGGATGGGTAGCCACACTGTCGAGGTTGGTTTCATCAGCACTGCATGTTTGATCGCCCTGCCCGCATTTGTCAAAGGATATCGCAAACATGCCAACCCCTATCCAGGGCTGCTCGCTTTGATTGGATTTATCCTCATTTTTGCATCTCTCTCTCATCACAGTCACACGGACTATACACCACTTCTCATGCCCACCATCGCTGGGCTCACTATCGCCTTTGCACACTTATTCAATCTCAAACTCACCTCTTTTGTATCTTCGAGCGCTAAAAGTGCCTGAAGAAATGAATGAGGACATGCTGAAAGCAAGTGGGCTGAGAGTAACTAGTCCTAGATTGCAAGTACTAGAGGTTTTTACCAAGCATCATGGTGCATTGGCCCAAAGTGATATCGAAAATGAGCTGGTGGATATGGATCGCATCACACTTTATCGAACGCTTAAATCTTTTAACGATAAAGGTCTGATTCACAAAGCAATAGACGATACTGATAAAACTAAATATGCACTATGTCACCAAGATTGTGATGAGGAGCAACACAATGACCAGCATCCCCACTTTTACTGTATCAAATGTCACCGCACCGAATGCCTTGATGAAGTGACTGCTCCGGCTGTGCCAGTGCCTGAGGGGTACAAGGTCACTGAGGTGCAAGTTGCTCTGAAGGGACTATGTAAAATTTGCAGTTGAAAACCATATGCGATTGAATTCGTTTTAGGAGGATGCAAAGAAGTTGCCAATGAATTACGTGAAGCAAGAAGAGTACGACCAGGAAGTGACAGAGGATCTTAGTGAGCACTACCGACATGTCTTAGAGAAATTGGGAGAAGACCCTAATCGAGAAGGTTTGCTGAAAACTCCTGTACGGGCCAGTAAAGCGATGCAGTATGTGACCTCTGGCTATGATATGGATCCGGCGGAGGTGCTGCGCTCCGCTCTTTTTAAGGAGGAATACAGCGAGATGGTGCTTGTCAAAGACATTGAGGTCTATTCCATGTGTGAGCACCATATACTGCCGTTTTTTGGGAAGGCCCATATCGCATATATTCCGAATGGGCATATCGTAGGGCTCAGTAAAATACCGAGGGTAGTGGATATTTTCGCTCGTAGGCTGCAGGTGCAAGAGCGCCTAACCCACGAAATATTACATTGCATCCATGACGTGTTGCAACCGCTGGGGGTTGCGATTGTAATGGAGGCACAGCATATGTGTATGATGATGCGAGGGGTTCAAAAGCAAAATAGTGTGACCACAACCTCTGCATTCATTGGCGAATTTCGTGTTGATGAGACGCGATCAGAATTTTTAAACTTGATCAGCTCAAAGCTGCATTGACCATTTTGAAGAATTAGAGATGCCAAAGGCTTATGTTTTCCCGGGACAGGGATCGCAATTTATTGGAATCGGTCAGGATTTGCACGAGCAGTATCCTCTGGCCAGGGAACGGTTTAGTGAGGCCAATGAGCTTTTGGGGTTTAGCATTTCAGAGCTCATGTTTCAGGGTACCGATGAGGAGCTGAAGCGTACTGACGTGACCCAGCCTGCAGTGTTTTTGCATTCTGTGATCAGTGCAGAGGTGGTCGCCTTGCCGGAAGATCTTATGGCTGTTGCAGGCCATAGCTTGGGAGAGTTTTCGGCACTGGTGGTGAGCGGTGCATTGGAATTTAAGGATGGCCTGCTATTGGTCAAACAACGCGCTGATGCAATGGAAAAAGCCTGCCGTGAGCAGGAGGGCACGATGGCTGCTATCGTTGGCCTTGCCGATGAGGTAGTCGAAGAGGGCTGTGCGAAAATCGAAGGGGTTGTGATTGCAGCAAACTACAACTGTCCAGGTCAATTGGTGATTTCCGGCGAAGTCGCTAGTGTAGAAAAGGCATGCGAGCATTTTAAGGAAGCAGGTGCAATGAAGGTGGTGCCGCTGGCGGTAGACGGAGCTTTTCATTCTCCATTGATGGCCTCGGCACGCGAAGATCTGAGTCGCGCGATTCGGGAGACCCCTTTCAAAAAACCTCGTTGTCCGATCTTTCAGAATGTAGACGGACAGCCATCAACAGAGCCTGATGAAATTCGGAAAAAACTCATCGCTCAGCTCACCGCCCCAGTGCGATGGACAGAGACGATCCAGCAGATGGTGATCGCCGGGGTAGATACGTTTGTTGAGGTCGGTGGCAACGGCAAAGTCATCCGTGGTATGATCAGACGCATCGATCGAGCATTGGCCGTCGAGCCTTTAAAAACCAATCCAGTCGATTAGTGAGCGAGGTAGAGATATTAAAAGGAAATGTGCTTCTGGCTGAGCCTTTCATGATGGACTCCCATTTCCGTCGTGCTGCAGTTGTTTTATGTGAGCATGATGAGGAAGGTACTGTGGGGTTTATTATGAACAAACCCATGGATGTCCTCGTGACTGACCTCATCGCAGACTTCCCCACGTTTGAAACGGGCCTCTATTTTGGTGGACCAGTTGCCACAGATACGATCCATTACATACACAATGTCGGAGATCTGCTCGACGAGAGCATTAAGCTCGGAAGGGGTCTATACTGGGGAGGTAATTTTGAAAAACTCAAATTTCTCATTGATTCGCAGTTAATTTTACCTGCCAATATCAGATTTTATATCGGCTATTCAGGTTGGTCCTCCGGTCAGTTGGCTCAAGAGTTGGACACAGGATCATGGATGGTTGCCAATATGCATTCCAATTATTTATTTAAATCGGAACCAGAAATGCTTTGGGGTGAAATACTCAGTAATATGCCGGATCCCTACTCAGTGATTGCTCAAATGCCTGATGGAATGAACTGGAATTAATGATTCACCTAAAGAATATTTTTCTACAGTATGGAGATCGTAAGTTGCTAAACGATGTCTCCTTTCTCATCAAGCCTTCTGACAAGATCGCACTGATCGGGAAGAATGGGGTGGGTAAAACTACGTTGTTCAAAATAATAACTCGGGAAATAACTGCTGACGGTGGCCATGTCGAATTTCAAAACGAAGTATCGATCGGTTATCTTGATCAGTATCTCGAAGCAAATGACACCAAGACCGTTTGGGAGGTTGCTCGTTCTGCATTTGACGAAGTGCTGGCCTCCGAGGCAAAGCTTGAAGATTTGCAACGGCAGATGGAGGAGGCAACGGAGTTTGAATCGGCAGCGTATCTGCAGATTATTGAGGATTACAATGTGCATCTGGAACGAGTGAACGGACTTGATGCTGATCGGATTGATAAGCGAATCGAATTAATTCTGAAGGGTCTTGGGTTTGATCGCAGTGAGTTTCATCGGCCCATGCATACGTTTTCGGGAGGTTGGAAAATGCGTGCACAATTTGCACAATTGCTGCTCAAGGAACCAAGTCTCCTGCTGCTGGATGAGCCTACCAACCACCTGGATATTGAAGCCATTATTTGGCTGGAGGAATATATTAGAGAATATCCCGGAGCAATTATTCTCATATCCCATGATAAAGCGTTTTTGCGCAACACCGCCTCGCGTATTCTAGAATTGGAACTGGGCAAAGTATATGATTATCAGCTGTCCTACGATAAGTATGAGGTGGAAAAGGTAGAACGGCGAGCAATACAAGAATCGGCTTTTCGAAATCAACAGAAATCAATAGCCGAAAAGGAGCGGACGATTAAGCGCTTTATGGCCAAGGCGACCAAGACCAGCATGGCCCAGTCCATGAAGAAGCAACTGGACAAAATGGAACGCATCGAGCTAGATGAAACCTCAAACTCCACATTGCGCATGCGTTTTCTTCCGGTGCCTAGATCGGGCCGGACGGTACTGAAGGCTCAAGGCATTGGAAAATCGTTTGGGGAAAAAAAGGTGCTGGAAAATATCGATTTGCAAATAGATCGTGGTGATCGTCTCTGCATAGTTGGCCAAAACGGCCAAGGGAAAACAACGCTTGCCCGGGTCCTTTTGGGGCACCTGGATAAATCTGCGGGCGACATCGAAATGGGCACCCAGCTGAGCATTGGTTATTATGCCCAAAATCAGTCAGACGAATTGGATGGAGATGAGACAGTTCTTGAATCGATGGATCGACGAGCGCCAGAAGGTATGCGCCTCCGGGTGCGCTCTGTACTCGGTGCGTTCATGTTTAGTGGCGAGGATGTAGAGAAAAAAATCAGCGTTTTGTCTGGAGGCGAGAAGGCACGTCTTGCGCTGGCGCGTATGTTAATGGAGCCCTTAAATGTGCTGGTGCTGGATGAGCCTACCAATCACCTCGATATGGTCTCTAAGGACGTACTGAAATCCGCCTTGATGGAATATGAGGGCACCCTTATTGTGGTTTCTCACGATCGTGATTTCCTCGCCGATCTTACTTCGACTACGATTGAACTGAAGGATCAAAAAATGAGGAAGTTTTTGGGCGACGTCAACTATTTTCTGGAAAAGAAAAACCTTGAATCTCTGCGCGCAGTCGCTATGCAAGAGTCAGACGAGCAGCCAGGAAAAGCAGCGGTGAAAACGCCAAAACCCATACTCAGCCGCGATGATCGGAGGGCCCTCCAGAAAGCCGTGAAGACGGCAGAAAAAAATATGGGAAAGCTAGAGCTACAGATAAAGAAACTCGAGGAAGTAATGGCCGAGCCGGACTTTTACCTCAGTCCAGATGCGGAGGAAAAGTCAAAGCAATATGGTGCTCTGAAACAATCCCTCTCTGAAGCAGAGGACAAGTGGCTTATTGCGGTCCAGGAGGCGGAAGCTATTTAATTAATTGATAATTGATAATGGACAATTGATAATTTGGCGACTGCTCGGTGAAATGGTACTCCTGAAATATAAAAGATCACTAGGTTTGTTTGAATAGTACTTTCTTGATAGAATATAACAGCTAGGCTTTGTCAAGTTCTGCGGTAATACATTAGTCCATTTTCCTACTATCAACAGTAGATCGGCTGATGATCTTTTGTGGCAATTATCAATTATCAACTATAAATTATTAATTAATTTTTATGAGTCTTCCCCTTGCAATTGTCCAGACAGGTCCTGTTTACCTAGATAAAAATGCGAGCCTTGACAAGGCCAAGAATATTCTTACAGAAGCTGGGAAAAA
>CAJQNM010000581.1 GCA_905479665.1 uncultured Saprospiraceae bacterium | reverse complement strand
GAAAGGGCTTGTCCGCATCGCGATCCTCTTTAAGCCAGTCGAGAGTCATGTCGGTGATCACATCGGTGGTGTACCCAGTGATATTTATATCCCCTTCATCCTTCGTGATGAAATCTGGATTGTAGTAGGTGCCTTGACCTGGCAAAATCCGAAATTGATCAAATCCTTTGGGCTTATTGCCAAAGTGTAGTTTACCAAACATAGCAGTCTGATAACCAGCATCCTGAAGCAGCTGAGGAAAAGTAACGTTGGTCGTGTCAAACGGAAAGCGATTATCAATCTTTCCATTCAGATGACTGTGCTTGCCCGTCAATATCACAGCCCGAGAGGGAGCGCAAATCGAGTTTGTCACACAGGCATTGGTAAATAGCATGCCCTGCTGTGCGATGCGATCAATATTTGGCGTATTGATCAAATGGTCTGTATATGCACTGATTGCCTGATAGGCGTGATCATCAGACATGATGAAGAGGATATTCGGCTGACTGGGCTGTTCTACTTTATCGGCGGCACAGCTAAGAATGAAGAGTGCCAGCAGATAGATTAAGTATTTTTTCATGGACAAAGATTATCACTAAAGTTATCCATTTACAATCAGAATGTAGGCCCTCGTTCTTTGCTGCTTTTGAAAAACCTGCCACTGATCCGATATCTATGAACCAAAACAGACGGAGTATATGAATTCTATACTGCGACCCACAATTTCGTCTACAGGAATGAAAGACCACCCATTCCGTTTTGGTTGGTGCTAGAAGATCAGTACAAATTCAGGATTTTCAAATGAGGTGCTATTCCTCTTCGTCGCTGCCCCCCAGGAGAGGGAACACGGAGGCATTACTCACCGTAAGGACTCCATTTTCGATTTGCTCCAGAAGTTTAGGAGTTTCCATTCGAGATCGGGTATTTGTAGCCGTGTATATTAGCTTAGTCCACTTCTCATTCATCTCTAAAACTCGCAAGACAATCACCATTTCATAAAGATAGCAAAACTTACCCTTGCTGTAGTACTTCGCGAACCCTCCTTGCTACAATCCGTTCTTCCCCTTCGTTCATCATCCATGTTGTAATATCTAATGATTCTGCTCCTCCCACGGTTTCTATTGATGGGTGACCTTCTCGCAGTGCTTGGCGCGCTTCATCAGGGGTGATCTTTACTTTTGCTTCGTCCCAGCGTATGCGGATGGAGGGAACATGATTGGCAACGGCTGGCACGTGAATTTCGGTCTCTACGCCATCTACCGAAGATGCCGCTTGATGGATTAAGTCTATTTGGTGCTCCCAAAGCGCCCAGTCTTTGGCATGGTCTCGCTCGAGATAGATTTCCAGTGCGATCAGCATACAAAGTATTTCCTCTTTGTTGACTTTCATGCCGCGGCCCACGGTATTGCCACGCGGAGCTGCACTGAGGCGAGCTGCTGCTATGAGATCTTTGCGCCCCAAGAGAAGACCAGCACTTTGAGGGCCTCGCATGCCCTTGCCCCCGGAAAAACAAACCAAGTCAAAACCCATCTTGGTATATTTCCAAAGATTTTCGACAGGAGGTACATCCGCAGCACAATCATTCATACAAGGTATGTCGTGCTTTTTAGCGATCCGTACATATTCGTCATCCCTAATTTGCCCTTCAAAATTTGCCGCATTGAGAAACCAAAGCATCGCCGTTTTATCGCTGATTGCGCTTTCCAGCTCTGCTGCAGTTTCTACTTCTACAATGTTCACGCCGCAATTACGGATGGCATGATCATAACCCACCCGATGAGATTTTTGTAAGATGACCTCGGTCTTGAGACCGGTCATGTCATTGGGAATCTGCACAGCCTTCTTGGGATCCAGGCCGGTGAGTACACCGGCGGTACCCAGGGTGATGGCAGATGCTGCACCTGCCGTGACAGTGGCAGCTTCACACTGTAAAAGCTCAGCGATCCTTTCACCTGCTCGATCCTGCAGATCATCCAGCTTGACATACTGTTGTGATGCATAATTCCAAGCTGCCCGCGCTTCCGGAGGCATGAGAGATGCGGTCAGTGCTGTGTAGGTTCCCGCCGCATTGATGTAGGAGCGCAAACCCAGTTCCTGAAAATAGTTGCGTGAGGCCGAGGGGTTCGACGTAGCTTTTGCTCCGATTGTAAATGCACCGATAAATGGTATAGTGCTTAGTCCTCTCAGTAGTTCTCTCCGTTTGATCATAGTGCGTTATTTAAAGGGAAGCAATGCAATCGATTTCGACCAGCGAATCGCCGGGTACTCCTCCATAGACAGCTACGGTAGTGCGTACAGGAGGGCTGTCGCCAAATCGACCTCGATAGACTGCATTCATGCCTTTGTAATCCTCCAGATCATGTAAATAAACATTGACCTTTAGGACCTTATCCATGGATGAGCCGGCTTTGATCAATTCCTTTTCCAACTCCTTGAGGACATGGTCGGTATGCGCTGTAATGTCGCCCTCAAAATGAGCGCCTTTGCCAGCGATAAATACCATATTGCCGAGCGTGGTCGACCCGGAAAATAATGGTACATCCTGATCGGTAACCACTGATCTGGCTTTCTTACTTATTGGTTCAGACGGTGTTATAGCTTTTGCTGCAGCGCTTACGCCAAATATCGCGGCGAGCGATGCAGAAAGTTTTTTAAAGGCTGATCTTCGGTTGGTTGTGTTCATGATTTCTTATTTACCAAGTACGTTTTTCAAGAATTTTTTCAATTTCAGCGGCGGATACCGGAAGGTCATTTTTGTGATCTTTCAACCACTGGGAAAAGTCTTTTTCGATTTCGTCAGACCACCGAGTGTCGATCTGGCCGGGCGTGTATTTGCCTTCCTTAAGTTTCGAAATGCCAAACATGTCTCGCAGACGAACCACCTCAGATGTGACGACCACTTTTTCTGCCAGGTGAGCAGGTATGAAAATAACACCTTCTTCTTTACCCAAGACAATATCACCTGGCAATACAGTTGCTGCGCCGATCCGTATCGGTACATTAAGACCAGAGAGCATCACTTCCGTGAGATAGGAGGGATGCCAGTCGCGCACAAAAGCATTAAATCCTTCGATCTGCGACAGACCTTCTAAATCCCGACTCGATGCATTAAAAACGACTCCGCAACCGGATTTAGCATAAATCGCATTGCCTAGATTATCTCCAATCAATGTGCCATCAACGATCTTTCCGAAGCCATCAGCTACGTAGACATCACCTGTACTCAACATGTCGATGGGCCATGAGTTTGAACTTCCGATCCGGCCATCGTTCTCTCCGCGCACCTTGACCTGATCCGCCACGTCTGGTCGATTGGGCATGTACTGGGCCGTCAGGGCCCGACCGACCACTGGGTCGCCATTAATTGTTTTCCAGCCTCCCTCAAATTGATTGTGATAGCCTTCTCCGCGCAATACACCCCATGCTTCTTCGATGGTGACCGATTTCATCCGGTCGATAA
>CAJQNM010000580.1 GCA_905479665.1 uncultured Saprospiraceae bacterium | reverse complement strand
GGGTTTGCGCTGCAGAAAATACTATCGTAGGCCTCCCGCTACCCTGACCCTAAAGGGAATCCTCCCGCGAGAAGTGCGTCGCAAGGAAAAATTGCTTTGACATGTGGGTGGACTCCCCTTCAGGGGTCGGGGGTTTGCGCTGCAGAAAATACTATCGTAGGCCTCCCGCTACCCTGACCCTAAAGGGAATCCTCCCGCGAGAAAGTGCTTCGCGAGGAAAAAATTGCTGTGACATGTGGGTGGACTCCCCTTCAGGGGGGGTCGGGGGTTTGCGCGGCAGAAAATACTATCGTAGGCCTCCCGCTACCCTGACCCTAAAGGGAATCCTCCCGCGAGAAGTGCTTCGCGAGGAAAAAATTGCTTTGACATGTGGGTGGACTCCCCTTCAGGGGTCGGGGGTTTGCGCTGCTAAAAGTCTATCAGAAGCAGCCGCCGCTACCCTAGCCCTAAAGGGAATCCTCCCGCGAAAAAGTGCTTCGCTAAGCGGCATCCCCACCACCATCCATAGGCTCCGTCGCTACCATAAGGAGATCTTTGGTGGCTTTCTTAAACTCATTCCAGTTGAGGCGTCGATCACCATCCCCATCCAGCCCATCGATCATTTTATCGGCGACCATGCCTGAAATGAAGCGGTTTACCTTGGCATCTTGGATGAGTGCCTTTAACTCACTACGGCCTAGCGACCCACTTCCTTTTTTGTCAAAGAACTGAAAAGCCTCCTCCGGAGAATCAAAGCGCTGTGTGATAAGGATCCGTATTTTCTTGAGTATTTCTTTCTTGCCAGCCATTTTCTACGATTTTGTTGGGTTAATATAGAAAGTTCTGGTGCGGTTTTTGGTGGTGTTGTATAGATGAAATATTTAAACTGTGTTGGCGTTTCTACATCTACCAATCGGACACACATGAACTACCTCTTCAGGTCGCTAGCACTGCTGTTGATTTCTTTAAGCTCCTTTCAGCATACGCATGCCCATAATCCTCCCGACTCTACTGCATGGAAGTTGCTGACTAAATCTAAGCTCTTCTTTGCCCAGAGCAGTTATGGACAGTATTGGAAAGGGACTGGCCAGAACTCGCTGGAGCTGGGCACCAGCATTGATTTTCGCGCCAAGCGCACCAGGAATGGAAGAACCTGGGAGCACAAAGCTTTGGTGCGCTATGGCATGATCAAATTGGGAGGACACTCCTTCCAAAAAAATGAAGATCAGCTTCGACTTGAAAGTAAATTCAGTAAAAAGGTTTCGAACAACCTGAAAGTCTCTGGCTTGGTGAGTGCCCAGACCCACCTCTATGACTTTTATGCACTGGATAAAAATGGAGCACAGGCCAACCAGATTGGAGGATTTCTTGCTCCCGGGCTCTTCCATCTGGGATCGGGCATTGATATGTCATCCAAGAGTGAAGCGATTCGCATATTCTACACGCCCATCAATAGTAAACTGACCGTTGTTCGGAATAAGAACTTACGTGCTCAATTTCTCCCCGAGTCGGTGGCAAATAAAGGTGTTCGCTACGAATTCGGTTCACTCCTCAAGGTGCAACTGAAGAAGGAATTAGTTCAGAATATCGTCTTCGAATCGACGGGTTCTTTTTTCACCAGTCATCTGCAAAATTTTGGAAATTTTGATGTTGATATCGAAGGGAATTTGAATTTCAAAGTAAATAAGTACTTCGAGGTGAGTCTGCGCACACACCTCATTTATGACGAGGACATCCAGTTTAAGGTAATAGATGAAGAAGGCGAGCCTACTGCTCAGGTAGGTCCGCGGACACAGTTTAAAGAAGTACTTCATATTGGCATGTCTCATACTTTTTAGCGGAAGAAAAAATCACTGGCGCACAGGTTTGACTTAGTATCTTGTATTCATGGATTCTGCGACTGAACCGTTTTTTACCAATGACGCCATTGTCGCGGGTATTTTACTAGTGGTGCTTGCGCTGGTTTTTTACACTTCGGGCATCAAGCAAGGATTTTGGAAGAAATTTTACACTTACATTCCGGCGATCTTGCTTTGCTATTTTCTTCCTGCATTGTTGCGCTGGCCACTCAATTTGATCTCGGGAGATGTCTCCAACCTCTACTTTGTAGCCTCGCGCTACTTTCTTCCGGCTAGCATCATCTTGCTATGCATCAGTATTGATTTTAAGGGTATTATGAACTTGGGCTCTAAGGCCTTGATCATGTTTTTTGCCGCCACTCTGGGCATCATCCTGGGTGGCCCGATTGCCCTATTTCTCATTCTCAAATTTGCCCCGGATGTGATTCAGGCTGATCCCGAAGAGTTGTGGCGCGGCCTCTCCACCGTAGCAGGCAGTTGGATTGGCGGTGGTGCCAACCAGACAGCCATGAAAGAGATCTTCGAGGTCAGCGATAAGATATTTGGTACGATGGTGGTTGTCGACGTACTGGTCGCCCAAATCTGGATGGCCTTTCTCCTCTATGGTGCCAATATTGGTGCCAAAATAGATCGCTGGTTTAAGGCAGATACCAGTGCCATCGAAGACTTGAAACGGCGCATGGAGGACTATCGGCTCAGTGTAGAGCGGGTGCCATCGACCACAGATCTTTTCCTTTTGTTGGGAGTTGCCTTTGGCGGCACAGCAGTGGCACATTGGGTAGCTGATGTGATGACGCCAATTATGGAAGGTTTTCGAGAGACCCTGCAACAGATGCGTCTCGACTCTCTCATGTCGGGTTTTTTCTGGTTGGTGGTGGTGGCAACCACCCTGGGGTTGGGCCTGTCTTTTACCAAGGCACGCAGGCTGGAGGGCGTCGGTGCATCAAAGTGGGGCACGATTGGGATATTCTTTCTCGTCGCCACCATCGGTATGAAGATGGATGTCTCGACCATCTTCGACAATCTTGGTCTCTTTGCCATTGGGTTGATCTGGATGATCATCCATGTCACGATTCTGTTGGTCGTGGCCAAACTGATCCGGGCGCCATTCTTCTTTGTGGCCGTTGGTAGCCAAGCAAATGTTGGTGGCGCGGCTTCCGCTCCTGTGGTAGCGAGTGCGTTCAGCCCAGCTTTGGCACCTGTAGGCGTATTGATGGCTGTGTTGGGATATGCTTTGGGTACCTATGGGGCGATCATCTGCGCATTTATTATGCAAGCGGTGGCGACCTAGGGTGGCTCAAAAGGCATGCTTCGCAACGAGACGAATTACCTCGAAAATCAATTGATTAATCCTTTCCAATATTATCCATCCCTGACCTGGCCCGTATACCACAGCGATCAATTTAATCGTAAATTAATTTGTATGAATACATTTTCAACAGGAATTCTCCTGCTGAGTGTACTGACATTTAATCTTTATGGCTCAGATCTCCGGATCACCAATGTGCGTGTCTTAGATCGAGCAGATATTGCCGACAATCCGCTAAGCGTGTTATTCGATGTGCAATGGGGCAATGCCTGGAACAATGACAAAAACCATGATGGCGTCTGGGTATTTATGAAATTTAATGCCCACCAGCGATGATGAAGTGGGGGGCTTTGGCTATCGAGGTGGTGGCTACTACGAGCCAGGAACTCAGTACAGCGATTTTAATCCTCACTCACCTATTGGCTACCGCTACTATGGTGCCTGGTCTGGCGGACCACGATATGTGGCCTACGGCTATCGGGCTGGCAGGAAGGCCCCCTAGACCAAGTGCGATTTTTAGAGCCGGATACTATTTGAAGCACAACATTGATTGCACTCAAAGAACGAAGTCATAGATCAAGGGGGTGGATGCGATCATCGGTGCATTTATTATGCAAGCGGTGGCGACCTAGGGTGGCTCAAAAGGCACATAACATGTTGAAAATAAGCAGTTTTTCCCTATCTTCGCGTTCCTTTTGAAAATTTCACTGACACAAATTATAACGAGAAGATGAGTAAAAAACGTGTGTTGATCGTGACTCAGGAAATGGAGCCATACACAACTCTATCAGCCATCTCCGCAATTGCTCGGAAGCTACCTCAATATGTGCAGGAACATGGGATGGAGATCCGGGTTTTGATGCCTCGATTTGGAGTCATCAACGAACGCAGACATCGCCTCCATGAGGTGGTCCGTCTCTCAGGAATGAACATCATTGTCGATGAGGATGATTATCCCCTCATTATTAAAGTCGCCTCGCTGCCAGGTACCCGCATGCAAGTGTACTTTCTTGACAATGAGGAGTTTTTCAAGCGCAAGCAAGTATTTGAAGACGCAGACGGAAAACCCTTTGAAGACAACGCCGATCGGATGATTTTCTTTTGCAAGGGTGTGCTTGAGACGGTCAAGAAATTTGGCTGGGCACCAGATTTGATCCACTGCCATGGATGGATGACCAGCTTGATTCCGCTTTATCTGCAGAAAGCCTATCAGAACGAGCCCATTTTTCAGAATTCTAAGATTGTCTATTCAGTCTATGAAGAGACCATGGAAAAAGAACTTTCGGAGCGATTTTCGCAGAAAGCCTCGATCAATAACCTAGAGCCCGACGACCTAAAAGCCTACCAGAATGAAGATGGCATCACTCTCCACCAAGGAGCAAGTGAATATTCACATGCGCTCATATTGGGCAGCGATACGCTTGGCGAAGCCGTTCAATCTAAAGTTGACGCGTTCGACAAACCAGTCTTAAATTTTCAGGATGAAGAAAACTATCTACCAGCCTATCTGGAATTTTATAGAGAACTTCTGGACTCCTGAATTAAGGTAAATACAGATTTTTTAAGCGTTATTGAATGACCCAGAAGCTTTTGAGGATTGGCTTTTTAGCTATCCTATTGATTGGCATCGCATGTAATAAGGCCAGTGACTTTGGCTCCTTTCTGGAGGAAGGCTCCGCATTGCCCATAAATTTTGATGAGGTTCAAATGACTGCCCACACTGTGCCCGGTGATTCGATCCTGTCTTGGAGCGAGTCTATACGGCGGTTGTCTCATGTTGTCGGTACCCTTGATGATCCAATATTTGGGAAATCAAAAGCCGAAATATACTGGCAGTTCAACCTGGCTGCCATTCCAGACTTTACCGGAGCGGTACTCGACTCCATGGTGCTTTCTGTTGGATTTGACACGGCGGCTGTGGGCTATGGTACGTACGAGATCCCACAAGACATTGCGGTTTCGCGTATCTCAGAGCAGATGTTTCGCACGCAAGAATATTTTACAGATCGAAATTTTATGGTGGAGCCCGATCCCCTGTCGATTGCCGAAGATGTGATTCCAAATAAAGACACCAGCAAAGTTTTGGAACCCCGTAACCTTGCGATCGTCACCAACCTGTACGGACCACAGATGCGAGCCCGACTGAGCGATGACTTTGGCAATGAGTTTATTTCATATTCCGACTCGATTTTTGACAGCAATATCACTTTTCAAGAGACATTCTTCGGCTTGCGCTTGTCTCCGTCAGAGGAGACAGGCGGCATGATAAACTATACCGTGATTGATCCCATTGATGGTGCGAGGATGAGTGTCTACTTTACCGTAAATGATACCATGGGGCAGTACAACATTGCCACCAGCACCCAGAGTGTTATCCATAACTATTTTGAGCACGATCCGACGGGCAGCATGGCACAGCAGTACATCGACAATGGCAGCACCGATGACACACTCCTTTTTGTTCAGTCTATGGGTGGGCCAGCAGCTGAGTTTGTGCTCACTGACTTGACAAACCTAGAAGGATCTACGGTGAATAGTGCTCGTTTGGAGCTCACTGTGGCCGTTCTAAATCCCTCTGATACCAGCGACTTTCCACCCATCAGCCAATTGAGCCTGGCGGAGGTAAAGGACAACGGTGATCTTGAGCTGGTCAAGGACCTTGCCGATGTCTTTCGCGGAAATGAAATTCGGTTTTTTGACGGGGCGCTACAGTTTGATGCAGATGATGGAGTATATCGCTATACCTTGAACATACCTCAGCATGTGCAGCGCATTCTAGATGGGGAAGCAACCAATCGCATGATTTTGACTACCTTGCGACCAGTGTCTGAAGCCAGCAGGTCGATCATCTATGGCCCATCACATTCTAAGTTTGGAGCGAAATTGAGCGTTACGCACACAAAATTATTGGAAAATTAATATGGCAGATTTCGAATATAATTCACAAAGAGAAAATTTGATCATCCCCGAATATGGCCGACATATTCAGAAAATGATCGATTACACCAAGAAGGTAGAAGATGCCGAAAAGCGCCAACGCATGGCAGAGAGCATCATCACTCTGATGAACCAGATGGTGCCTCAGAATAAGAGTGTTGAAGATTACAAGGATAAGCTTTGGGTCCATTTCTTCAAGATCGCTGACTACGACATCGATGTCATCACTCACAAAGGAGGCAAGATCGAACGTCCAGAAATCAAGAAGACGTTGGAGAACATTCCGTATACCCAAAAAACCATCAAGTATCGGCACTACGGTAAAAACATTATGGCACTGGTGGCCATGGCAGAAGAAATGGAGCCGGGACCAAAACAAGACGGCTGTATCCAGATCATTGCTTCATACATGAAGCTCGCTTATCGCAACTGGAATAAAGATCACTATGTAAGTGATGAAAATATCCGTACAGATCTTGAAGTCATGACCAAAGGCAAATTAAAAGTGCCTGAGGGAATGAAGATTGATCTTCTGGCTATGTCAGGTCCCAATGCTTTTGCAAACACCTTTAACTTGATCGCTAAGAAAAAGAAGAAGGGTGGCCGAGGCAAATCAGGTGGGCAATACAAGAGGTCGAACAGCAACAGGGACAACAAGCAACGCAGAAGAAGATAGTTTTCTCGCGAACTTTGACCCCGCTGGTCTAGCCAGCTTCAGGACCAGAGGGCTGGCAACACAATATGTCTGATGGCATCTGCCGTTCTATCCATCTAAGACCATCATCTTTTCCCGTTTTCAATCACTGCAATAAGTATCTGATACCGATCTATCGAAGATCGTCGTATTACAGCTTTCTTATATTTGATCACTTAATTCTGCATGTATGAATTCGGATGTATTTATTGTCGAAGGTGGCCACCAGCTCTCTGGAGATTTGACTCCACAAGGAGCCAAAAACGAAGCACTGCAAATCCTTTGCGCTTGCTTGCTCACGGAAGAAAAAATGACGATCGCCAATGTGCCTGACATTGTCGACGTACGCAAATTGTTGGGACTGCTGAAAGGCCTCGGTGCCTCAATAGAAGAAGCCAGTGGTACAGTCGAGATCGAGGCCAAAGAGATCAACATCGATTACCTGGCCACCGAGGAGTATCAGGAAAAAGCACGCAGCCTGCGTGGATCAGTAATGCTGCTTGGTGTCATGCTGGCTCGCTTCGGCAAGGCTTTTATTCCTGAACCCGGAGGAGATAAGATCGGTCGCAGACGTTTGGATGCCCATCTTAATGGATTTATGGCCTTGGGTGCTCAGATAAAATCTCAGCACGGAAAGTATCACTTATCGGGAGCGGATCTGAAAGGCACGTTTGTGATGATGGATGAAATCTCGGTGACGGGCACTGCCAATGTCGTAATGACTGCATCGATGACCCAGGGGCATACCACCGTTTACAATGCTGCCTGTGAGCCTTACTTACAGCAGCTTTGCGAAATGCTCAATCGCATGGGGGCCAAGATTTCGGGTATTGGGTCAAATCGCCTGGAGATCGATGGGGTGAGTACACTCAGCGGTACTGAACATCGCATCTTGCCAGACATGATCGAGATCGGCAGTTTTATTGGGCTGGCTGCGATGACACAGTCTGCGATCAGGATCAAGGATGTGCAATACGAAAAGTTGGGTGTGATTCCAGCAACCTTCGCCAAGCTAGGTATTGAGCTCCATCGAGATGGAGATGACCTCGTCGTGCCACAGCAAGATCACTATGAGATCAGCACTTTTATTGATGGATCGATTTTGACAATTTACGACAGCCCTTGGCCAGGGTTCACTCCAGATCTGATGAGCATTTTGCTGGTAGCCGCAACCCAAGCAAAAGGGAGTGTGCTAATCCATCAGAAAATGTTTGAGAGCCGCTTATTTTTTGTCGACAAGCTGATCGATATGGGTGCTCAGATCATCTTGTGCGACCCACATCGGGCTACTGTGATCGGTTTGGATCGATCCTATCCACTGCGAGCCATCAAGATGACCAGTCCTGACATTCGAGCAGGCGTGGCACTTCTCATTGCTGCCATGTCTGCGGAGGGAACCAGTACGATCCACAACATCAGTCAAATCGATCGGGGGTATCAAAATATAGATGTACGGCTCAATGCGCTGGGAGCAAAAATCACCCGAAAGAGCTCCTGACCGGCTGCGAAAATCCTAATTTTTGCGATCTGTCACATACATGAGCAAATGCTCAAACGACTCTCGGGCGGGGTTGTAAGGTAGCTCCGCCAGCATGTCTAATGCTTGCTTGCGATACTCATGCATTTTGCCTGTTGCGTACTCGAGACCACCACTGCTGATGGTAAAATCGATGACCTCTTGGACACGGCTGCTTTTGTGACTCTGGTTTTTTATGATCTTCAGGATACGCTTCGCTTCACTGGGCTGAGCTTGTTGCAAGGCATAGATCAGAGGAAGTGTCAGTTTTTTTTCTTTGATGTCGATGCCCCGTGGCTTGCCAATCGGTCCCTTTTGGAAGTCAAAGAGGTCATCTTTGATTTGAAAAGCCATGCCGATGGTCTCTCCCAATTTGCCCACCATAGCAACGCGCTCATCCTCTTTCAGGACAGAGGCGGCACCCACAGAGCAGGCCGCTCCGAAAAAAGATGCCGTCTTCTTGCGGATTATTTTGAAGTAGACTTCCTCATTGGGTTCGAGCTTGCGCGATTTGGACAGTTGCAGCAACTCACCTTCACTCATCTCCTTGATGGTCTCACTCAGGATTTCTAAAATCTGGTATTCTTTATTTTCCAATGAAAGAAGAAATCCTCGGGAGAAAAGATAATCACCGACCAGGACGGCGATCTTGTTTTTCCACAAAGCATTGATTGAGAAAAAGCCGCGGCGTCGGTTCGAATCATCTACTACATCATCATGCACCAGTGTTGCTGTGTGTAGGAGCTCAACCATGGAGGCTGCGGTGTAGGTGGAGTCGTTAATTTCGCCAAATATTCGAGCGGCTAGCAGGACAAACATGGGCCTCATTTGCTTCCCCTTGCGATGAGCGATATAGTAGGTGATGCGATCCAAGAGAGCCACCCTACTTTTCATCGCTTCGCGGAAGCGTAGCTCAAATTCTTTCATCTCCAGGGCGATGGGATGCTTGATCATATCCAGCGTTAGCTTCTTATTTATTAGCTTAGGCGGCTGCATGTTGGTAATATACGAAAGCTGATTGCGCTCTTGATGAGAAACAAATTTAGATGCCTCTTAGTTGTAGATTTCAGCAGATAGCAGAGTGAAAACTAACGATTGACTAGTGCTCGAATTCTTCCGCAAAAACTTATTCCTCTATAATGCGCTGTTGCTGCTGTACTGCCTCATATTGCGTGCAGTGGGGTTTGTCAAGACTGTCCCGGATCCGACAGATACCAATCTTTTTTCGACCCTGGTATCAGATCTCTTTGGAGGTCATGACACGATCATGGCAAACCTCTGCGCTGTGCTGGTCATCTTGCTCAATGCATTCCAGATAAACCGCCTGGTCAATCTCAATCGCATTACTCCCAATAGTTCGCTCTTTCCAGGGCTTTTTTACATCCTCATTTCTTCTTTTGCCCTCGAATATCAGGGACTCAATGCAATCCACCTGGCAAATTCTTTTATGATTCTTGCACTGCTCGAGATTTTCCAACAGACACGCAACGAGCGACTCTTGATTCGCACCTTTAATGTGGGATTCATAGCAGGAATTGCCTCGCTCTTCTATGTACCCTATGTCCTTCTCTTACCCCTTGGCATCGCAGGAATGATCAACGTACGCACCTTCAAGCGAATGGATTATTTCCGCGTTTTGCTTGGTTTTATCAGCCCATACTTGATTCTCACCGCCCTTTTGTTCTACTACGGCAACCTGGGATTGTTGTGGTCGGCCCATTTCAACAACAGTTTTTCTCTATTCGATTTCAGCCTCATGACCTGGCCACACTATCTCATTGGGGGGATATTTCTGATGGGCATTTTACTGAGTGTGTTAAACATGGGTGCACTGACGCTAAAATCCAATATTCACACCCGGCGCAAGATGAATACCCTCTTGCTCTTCCTACTCACGTTTACGATAATGATCCCGTTGGTCGCCAACACAGGTATAGATCGCCTACTGATCACTTCCGTTCCCTTGAGTATTTTCGTTGGAGCACTCTTTTTACGCATGGATAAGCAATGGGCAGAGATATTGCATTTTCTTTTGTTAGCGGTTGCGTTTGCCTTTCAGTATATCCTCTCATAGGAGAGATAACCAGGTATTTATATATTTTCGCGATTCACAATATTACATATACCATGAGGTGTGGAGTGGTGATTTTTCCTGGGTCAAATTGCGATCACGACATGATCCATGTTCTGGAAGAACTTTCAGGCAAGCCAGTTGTGGAGTTGTGGCATAAAGACCAGGATCTGCAGGGCTTGAGAGAACATGATGGCATTGTTTTGCCCGGGGGGTTTTCCTACGGTGATTACCTGCGAGCAGGTGCAATCGCACGGTTTTCGTTGATCATGACGGAAGTCATCCGGTTTGCGGAGCAGGGCGGACTCGTGCTGGGTGTCTGCAATGGATTTCAAATCTTGTGTGAAGCAGGATTGCTGCCGGGAGTCTTGCTCCGGAATGCTAAACAGAAATTTATCTGCAAAAATGTCTACATCACCCCCGAAACCAAGAACTCGGTGATTACTGCAAGCTTGCAGGATCGTCCATACAAAATACCCATTGCACATGCAGAGGGCAGATATCACTGCTCGGAAACAGACCATCAGAGATTGGTGGCCAATGATCAAATACTCTTTCGCTATAGTGATGCTCAAGGAAGCCCAACTATCGAAAGTAATCCAAACGGTTCTAAAGACAACATCGCCGGTATTTGTAGCACAAATCGAAACGTGATTGGGATGATGCCTCATCCGGAGCGAGCGACTGATGCGATACTGGGAAACGAAGATGGAAAATACCTTTTGGAATCCTTGCTGACATCACAGCTAGAAAAAAGTGAGGCTGCGCATTAAAAACTTGTTAAAAACCGTTCACCCGATATGTGACCTCCAGCAAGGTCTGTTGGTCTCACTAAAGAAGGATTTATGCGTACATTTTTAGCTCTCATTTTAGTTGCTATGACCATTGGTATTACCTCTGGTCAAATTTATGATCCGGTAAAATGGAGCAGCTCTTTCGAACATCTTGGAGGCGATGATTTTGTCTTGATTCATAAGGCAACGATCGAGGACGGATGGTCCGTTTATTCTCAATTTTTAGAGAGTGACGAGGGGCCAGTAGCCACCACCCTGAATCACGACGCAGGGACGCATTACGAATTGGTGGGAGAAGCCGAGGAATCAGGCGATAAAAAAGAGGGCTTTGACGAGATCTTTGAAATGAACGTCACCAAGTTCTTTCATACAGTCACCTTGAGGCAGCAGATCAAATTATTGGAGGCTGGAAATATCTCCGGCTACATCAACTTCATGTGTTGCGATGACACAAAATGCCTGCCTCCCAGCGACTATGAATTTACTCTAACTCCGCTCGCTCAAGTTATTTCAGATCCAGATGGCTCTGAACCTACTGCTGGATCAAGTGAAACGTTCGGGACAGTGGATGAGACGATCGCACCGCAAGCCACTCAGAGTACCATTTTCAATCCTGTAAAGTGGACATACACCATAGATGTGGCTACCAAAAAAGCAACAGCGATCGGTGTGATTGAAGATGGTTGGCACATTTATTCAAGCACAGTAGGGCCGGACGATGGTCCCATCGCGACCGAAGTTATTCTCGGAGGAGAGAGCATGGCCATCACGGAAAAGGCAGATGAAATGGTCTCTGGGTTTGATGAGGTTTTTGAGGTCGAACTTACCAAGTTAAAAAAGCGAGTTGAGTTGACTTTCGATGTGCCAGAGGGGCAGGACCCGATCGAGGGCGAAGTGATTTACATGGCTTGTGAAAGCACACGCTGCATTCTGCCTGAGCCCGGCAGGTTTACCCTTGATCCTTTGGCAGGCACCATCGGCTTCGAAGGCGTTGGGGTAGAGATATCCGACCAGGGAGATCTTGCATCGGCAACTGGACTTTTTCCTCTGGATCTAACCAAGATGGATGAGCCCTTGGGAGTATGTGATGGCGTAGAGAGCCGCACCGAAGTGGGCGGTGGAGGATTGTGGAGCATTTTTAGCCTCGGTTTTATTGGTGGATTACTTGCCTTGCTTACTCCGTGCGTTTTTCCCATGATTCCCCTGACCGTGAGCTTCTTTACCAAGGGCAGCGAAAATAAGAGCAAGGGCATCGCTCGGGCTGTGACCTATGGGTTTTTTATCCTGCTCATTTATGTCCTACTCAGCATTCCGTTCCATCTCATGGATTCGATCAATCCTGACATCCTGAATGAGATCTCAACAAATGTGGTTTTAAATCTAGCGTTCTTTGCCATCTTTCTGTTTTTTGCGTTTTCCTTTTTCGGATTCTACGAAATCACCATTCCGAGCTCATGGTCCAATCGAGCCAGCAGTGCCGAAGGGGTCGGTGGTCTGGTCGGCATTTTCTTTATGGCGCTTACCCTGGCCCTCGTATCCTTTTCCTGTACGGGTCCGATCCTCGGCACACTCTTGGCCGGGGCGCTCACCTCAGATGGCGGTGCCATGCAACTGAGTGCTGGGATGGGGGGATTCGGGCTCGCGCTTGCGTTGCCTTTTGCCTTATTTGCAGCATTTCCTGGCCTGATGGGGTCCATACCAAAATCGGGTGGTTGGCTCAATACCGTGAAAGTAGTGTTGGGGTTTCTGGAGTTAGGCCTTGCCTTTAAATTTCTCTCGAATGCCGATTTGGTGAAGCGGTGGGGACTGCTCAAGATCGAGCCTTTCCTGATCATCGAGATCATCGTTTTCATTGGTTTGGCGCTCTATCTCTTTGGTAAGATTAAATTTCCCCATGACAGCCCGCTTAAGAAAGTAGGTTTTGGACGGCTCAGCCTGGGGATCATCTCCCTCGTCTTTGCCGGTTACCTGGCGAGTGGATTTCAGGTGAATACTCAGACGAATACGTTCCAATCCCTCAAATTGTTGAGTGGTCTCGCACCTCCAGTGGGATATAGTTGGATCTACCCAAATTCCTGTCCCAATGATCTTGATTGCTTTAAAGATCTAGACGAAGGTCTAGCCTATGCCAAGGAAGTGAATAAGCCGATCATGATCGACTTTACCGGACATGCATGTGTCAATTGTCGCAAGATGGAGGAACACGTGTGGCCACAAACGCAAGTCATCAATCATTTGAAAAATAACTATGTCCTGATCTCCTTGTACGTTGACGAAAAAATCGATCTTCCCGAGGATCAACAGGTTATGGTCAATAAGTCTGCCGGGGGTACCCGCAAATTACGCACCGTTGGGAATAAGTGGCAGCACTTTCAGACCGAATATTTTGGCAATAACTCGCAACCTCTTTATGTATTACTGAGTCCAGATGGTGAGCTGCTCAACAAGCCAGTAGGGTACATGCCCGACGCGGAAGAATATGCTGCCTTTCTGGATTGTGGACTCGGTAATTATCAGGCGAGTATCGGAAGTGGGGTTTTGGGTGTGAACTAGCAGAAGACGGCTTCCTTCCTAAGGCGTTTTAACCCCTTGAGATTCGGTGTGGTTTTTGTGAAGTGACAAGGGGCTGAAGCACCCTTGGAATGAGTTTCTTTGTTAGGGAGTCTCTTCTTACTGACGTGGTGGTATCTTTAATTCGTATGTCTTTCCGGCAGGCACGGTCAATGAACTTGCGATGAGCCAGGGATTGTACAGCTTTAACATGCGGTAGCTTATGCCTTTTTCTTTGGCAAAGGCTCCCAGATCGGGTATGCTTTTGTCGACTGTCAGTAGGCGATAATCTGCCATGGACTGATAGTAGTCTTCTTCATCCAAGTAGAAACCAAAATCACTGGGATTGCGCAAAATCTCCTTAACGGCGAGGACGCGGAAAACGTAACGGCCCGTCTCAGCACCAAAGTTCATGTCATAGTACGAGTCCATCTTTTGGCGTCCTTGCTCACGAGCAAACCGTGTTTCACCCATGTTGTAGGCGGCAAATGCATTCGTCCAGTTACCGAATCGTTTTTTGTATGTCTTGATCATCTTGCAAGCTGCTCGGGTCGCTTTCTCTACATGGTAGCGCTCGTCCACATCACTGCTCAGGGTCAGGCCAAAGCCTTTGGCGCTCGTCTTCATGAACTGCCAGAGGCCCTTGGCACCGGCAGGCGATGTCACATTACGTAAATTACTCTCGATGACGGAGACATACTTGAAGTCGTCGGGCACTCCCTCTTCCTGGAGTATGGTTTCCATCACTGGGAAATAACGTCTTGAATTTTTGATATTGAGTACTGTGCTTGAGTGCCAGTAAGAGTTTACCAACAGCTCGCGATCCAGGCGCTCTACAGCATCAAAATTGTGCATTGGCAGCACCTCGCCTGCGAGATCATAAACTTTATCAAGGCGCACGGATTTGATCACCTGGGGCAACTTGTCCGAATGCTCCTCCACTACCTTTTCGGGACTTGATTTTACAACGGGGGCACTGGTCGAGGTATTTAGGAGCAGGATAGATAGCAATCCCACAATCGCCAGAGCGAAGTGACTGAATGTACGCATAGTTTTCTTATTCTCGATTAAATATATAATAAAAATATAATATATAAGTAATTGAGTTCTTTAACGTTTAGCTGGTTTTCGAGGTCTTTTGAAAATC
Organism: uncultured Saprospiraceae bacterium; assembly: GCA_905479665.1. Classification (GTDB taxonomy): domain Bacteria; phylum Bacteroidota; class Bacteroidia; order Chitinophagales; family Saprospiraceae; genus CAJQNM01. Next base: position 1,281 of record CAJQNM010000580.1, on the reverse strand, counting down.
GGTACAGTCGAGCAGGGCTCTCCGTACATGATACTTTGAGCATGTGGCTGGAGCATGTTGGTGATTGCAAGATATGCACTAGTAGGCACTTCCTTATCACTGCAGCCTTTCACCACCACACGCTTACCCTCAAAATCACGTCCATCTATCTCATCAATGTTGCGCAACAAGATATGTGACATCAGCGCCGCTGGGGAACCCAAGTACACCAGCTTGGCATGGGGTGTGGCATAGGCAGACACAAGCATATACGCCCATTGGGGGATAATGGCTTCACTGGAACAATGGACTGCAAGGCCTTTTTCGGCATATTGGGTCCAATCGTGTTCCTTGAGTGCTTCACGAAAGTCTTTTTCGCGCAGTAGTAGTTCACGGAAGATGTAGTTCTTGAGGTCGAAACTGACAATGTCCTCTTTTGGCAGGTAGGCTTCCAAATTGAGTGTGATCAAGCTGCTTTGCGCAACTCGATTTACCAGTGGTTCATTCTCTACATCCTGTGTCATACTTAATTTTGACTTGTATTGGCAATCGCCTCCTCCACCAATGTAGCGGAAGATCCAATCTCGTTGTCGGGCTTTTTAAAGTCTTTTAGTTTGGGCAGATCCTCTAGGGTGTTCAGGCCAAAGTAATCCATAAAGCGTTCGCTGGTCGCATACACCAATGGCCTGCCTGGGCCCTCTGCCCTTCCTTTTAGTTCAACAAGCTCTTTGTCTAAAAGTTTCTGGATCGTGTAGTCGCAATTGACACCACGGATACTTTCTACCTCAACCTTCGTTACGGGTTGCTTATAAGCAATGATGGCCAGCGTCTCAAGCGCTGCTTTTGACAGCATTTTGCGTGTGATATGTTTGAGGTATTGGCCTACTGTCGTATGGTAGGCTCCTTTGGTGAGAAATGTAAATCCTTGATTTATCTTGACCAACTCGAAAGAGTATTCATCTTGGCCATATTTTTCTTTTAGCTGATCGAGCGCCTTTTGTATTTCGTCGTTTTCGATCGTGGTTTCGCTAACGGACTCTAGACATTGCTGTATCTCGCGCAGACTGATCGGCTGTTCAGCAGTGAAGATCAGGCTTTCCACGTGTAAATTAAGTAGCTCCATAGACCATAAAAGTACTCAATCCTATGCATACAAAAACAGGGCACTAGTAAACCAGCACCCTGTATAACCCCAAAAAACCAAATGAAAACAATCTACATTATACTCCCTGTAGAAAATCTTTTATTGCAACGGCTCTCCATTGAAAACCTCGAATAACTATATTCGAACTTAAGACGAGG
>CAJQNM010000579.1 GCA_905479665.1 uncultured Saprospiraceae bacterium | reverse complement strand
AGCGCTCTGATGGTACCCGCATCTGCTTCCGCAGGATTGGTTGCTCCAATCAGCTTGCGAAACTCTGCCACAGCGTTTTCACCCTCCAATACCGCCGCAACGATAGGCCCTGAAGACATAAAATCAACCAACTCCTGGTAGAAGGGACGCTCCTTATGCACGGCATAAAACTCTCCGGCCTTGGCGGAAGAAAGATGCGTGAGTTTCAGAGCCACGATACGAAAACCTGCATCGTTGATCATGTGTAGGATGGCACCGATATGCCCCGCCTTCACTGCGCCGGGCTTGATCATCGTAAAAGTTAGGTTACTCATTGACTTGGTCGTGTTTTTAGCGTCGCCAAAGGTACATTAAATTAGATTTCCATTGCTCGGTAAAAAGTTGGATTTTGCGCCCCAATTGTAACCACATGTCCTCCATCCAAAAGGTGCGAGAAGTCCTGGCGCTTCCCAAAAATATCATCATCACCAGCCACCGCAATCCTGATGGAGACGCCATCGGATCCTCGCTGGCTATGATGCACTGGCTCAAAGCCATGGGCCATCGCGTCACCGTTGCCTTCCCCTCCGAATTTCCACCGTTGTACAACTGGATGCCGGGATCAGATCAAGTGTTGATCTACGACCTGGATACCGAAGCACTCAATACCATTATCGACAATGCGGAGGTATCCATCATGCTCGACTACAATTCGTTGCAACGCATCGACAAGATGGGAGAGCGACTGGCAACCAAGGATGTTTTTGGCATCCTGATCGATCACCACCTCTATCCAGATCCATTGGGTGATTACATTCTGAGCGACACCACGGCCAGTTCTACCTGCGAGATGGTCTACCATTTCATGCGTGAGTTTGAACACGGGCCCGCCATTGACACGAAAATCGGAGATTGCCTCTATACTGGGATCATCACCGATACCGGTTCATTTCAATACGCCACCTCGGCACGTCTTTTTCGCACCGTGGCCGATCTGAAAGATTTGGGTGTGGACAATCACTACTTGCATCAACTCATCTTCCAGACGATGGAAGAGAAGAATTTGCGCTTACTGGGCCATTGCATATACAATCGCATGGAAATATTGGAAGAATACCAGACTGGTTTATTTTTCCTAAACAAACATGACTACCAGGTGTTCGACATCCAGCGTGGAGACACGGAGGGTATCGTTAATTATTTGCTGAAGCTGAAAAAGGTAAAATGTGCAGTGTTTTTTCGGCAACAGCAGACGATAGTAAAAATTTCCTTTCGCTCAAAGAGTGATTTTTCTGTGGAGGAAATTGCCAAGAATTATTTTAATGGTGGAGGTCATCGCAATGCTGCAGGTGGCTATTGGAAAAAAAGCCTCGGCTCTGCGATCGATAAATTGAAAGAGATCCTTCCACTATACAAAGAAGAATTAAATAAAAGTATCTATTTATGATCCGACCTATCGGACTTTTACTTTCCTGTTGTGTTATTCTGATCATGCTCAGTTGTGCATCAGAATCAAAACAACGCACCGAGCGAGGCTACGACTATATCATGCATCAAGATGTGGATGGACCCGTGGCATTGCCAGGTGAGTACACCTACTTTACCATCTCTATGCGTGCTGGTGATTCTCTGCTTAATACAAGTATGGGCATGGATGAACTGCCTCGACTGCAGATTCCTGTGGAGGGAGTCGATGTTGGCAACACCGCCCCGATCATTGATGGTCTTCGCCTCATGAGTGTGGGCGATAGTATGACCCTCTTCTTTCCCCTCGATAGCATGCAAGCGGTTCCACCTGCTTTTGCTGATATCGAGATGATCGAATACGATCTCGGCCTTCGGGAAATAAAGTCTGAAGAAGAATTTCAATCTGAAATGGAAGCGATGGCCAAAGTGCGTGAAATAGAATTGGCATCCGTACGAGACCGCATGCCTGCGGTGAGTGATTTGACCGAACAGACGCTCAAGGACTACAAAAGAAACAATCTCGACCTGCAAGAAACTCCAGAGGGAATAAAATATATTATTCACGAGGAGGGTACCGGTCCTAAGCCCACGCAGGGCCGGATGGTAAGCGTACAATATTTTGGCCGCTTGATGGATGGTAAAGTGTTTGACACTTCTTTTCGACAGGGAGAAGGATACGCCTTTCCCATCGGTATGCAACGTGCAATCGATGGTTGGGACCAAGGACTCATGCACTTTAAAGAAGGTACCCGAGCATCCATTTTTGTTCCGCCAGCTCTTGGTTACGGCGCTGGGGGCTATCAGGATATTCCGGGTCAAGCAGAATTGTATTTCTACATAGAGTTGGAAAAAGTAAATTAATATGACGATCGAGCAACTGCAGGAAGTGAAAAACCGCTTGGGCTCTCTAAAACGATATCTTTGACGTCGATAACCGACGCCACAAGATAGAGGAGAAACAACAGCTCACGTTGGACCCCAATTTCTGGGATGATTCAAAGAAGGCGGAATCACTACTCAAAGAAATTGGTTCTTTAAAAAACTGGACGAGTCAGTACGACGACCTCGCCACCAAGGTGGAGGACCTTGAAGTACTTTTTGAATTTCAAAAAGAAGGCGAAGCCAGTGAAGAAGAAGTCGAGACCGTCTACGAAAAAACCCTTGCCTGGGTCGATGAAGTAGAATTCAAATCCACGCTCAACCAAGAGGAAGATGAATTGGGATGCATCTTAGAGATCAATGCAGGTGCAGGTGGTACCGAAAGTTGTGACTGGAGTGAGATGCTCATGCGTATGTATCTCATGTGGGGAGAGAAGAGCGGGCACAAAGTGAGCGAACTCACAAGAGTCGATGGTGATGTAGCCGGCATCCGCTCCATTTCCTTAGAGATCAAGGGAGATTTTGCCTATGGCATGCTGAAAGGTGAAAACGGAGTACACCGACTCGTGCGCATCAGCCCCTACAATGCCCAAGGCAAACGCATGACTTCGTTTTCCAGTGTATTTGTCCACCCCATGATCGACAATCGCATTGAGGTCGAAGTCAATCCTGCCGATCTCGATTGG
>CAJQNM010000578.1 GCA_905479665.1 uncultured Saprospiraceae bacterium | reverse complement strand
CGCGGGTAGGATGTGAGGGTGGCAGGATTGGCAAGCCCCGATCTTACTAGGGAGATTAATTGTGATTGGTACTATTTAAATACTAATTTGTTTCAATGTGATTTTACCCGTCGTGTGCGGATGCAAGGGGCTAAAGCCGCCTTGGAATGAGTTCGGGTTTTTAATAATTATTTGAGTGATTTTAAGGTGGATGTGACGGTGGTAGGATTGGCAACCCCGTTTTCCAAAAAAAAAGGACCACCGGTACTACCGATGATCCCTTAGTTCATTTACTTTTCTAAGCGACAGCCTAGTAGACTTTCGCATTAGTTTTTGTTCTGAATTTTAAGATGATGGTGGATTTCAATCGAGGCGCAGAACACAGTCGTAGCCGTAGCTACGGCGAGTATCTGCAACAAAGAGTGAAGCCGCCAGGACTTAAAATACTTGCTAACAATTAATGCGAATGTCTACTAGTTGCTAGAGGCTTCAGCTACTTTAAAAGCAACTTTTGTGTTTGCCCATTTCAAACCAACCCAAGACTGATCTTCTTTGTTTTTAACAAACATCTTCATAGTCTCAACAGACTCATCCAGTGTTTGAGCATCTACTTCTACACGAAGTACATCATTGCTCTCGTCGTAGTCATAGTGACCGAATTGATCAGCGACTGAATTGAAAATCACAGTCCACTTTTCCTCTCCGGGAATAGTGAAAAGAGCGTACTTTCCAGCAGCCAGTTCTTCACCTTCAATCATCACATTCTTGCTCACTTCGAACGTGGTGGCTTCATTGGCACCCGTTCTCCAAACTTCACCGAAGGCTTCGAGACCACCAAAGATCTCACGACCTCTTACAGAAGGAGCACCCCATGCAAGATTTACTTGAGTTTCTCCAATCATTCCGGTCGCTTCAGTACGAGGACTCTTCACTGCTTTGGTTTCCATTTCCTCGGCAGCTTTCTCAATGGTTTCTTCTCCAGCTTTCTCAATGGTTTCTTCTACAGCTTTCTCAATGGTTTCTTCTACAGCTTCTGCAGGAGCTGACTCTCCTTCTTGAGCTGTTACAGTAGTAGTGGTTAGGGTGATCATTAGACCTAGACATACTAGGCTTACAAGGCTTTTCATAAAACTCATGGCTTTAACGATTTAAAGAGTTAAAAAAATGTAATCAAATATTGTCGTGTGAGGTGCTCGCGGTACCGAGTGGTCGCAGTGTGCAAAGATAGTACTTTAACGTGTATCAATCTACTTTGAGGGTGGTCTACAGTGTTATCATAGTGTTATAACTTTTAAGAGGTTTCTGGGCACAATATGCTTGATGAAGTGTGAAGCATATTATAAAATGTTGATTAACAGAATTTTACCTATCGTAGGTAACAGATTTTCACCCGTCGGATTGCGGAAGTTTAGGTGCATGAACATCGATGCCGCCAGATTTGCGTAAGCGTTCAGCCAAATACGATGCCAAATAAGGGGTGTGTGTTTCATTTTGCTGATGCATAAAAAAGTAGACGGATTTTAGTCCATTTTGACGCCACTCAAGGAGGCGCTCGACCCATGCATCCAGCCTCGTATAGTCTGTCTCATGGAGACCATATCCATTAAATCGCACGAAAGCCACCGGGCTGGTGAGGCACATGTGCAGTACATCTCTGCGCAGTGCTACGTCTGTGATCACCAATCCGATCTGTTGGGCCTTGAGCACACCGACCAGCTCAGCAAAGTGTGCTTCCTCAAACCACTCTTTGTGGCGAAATTCCATTTGAAGAGGGTATCCTGGTGGAACCAACTCAAGAAAGTCCTTGACCCGCTGCATGTGCTTTACCCCAAAATTTGGCGGTAGCGTGAGGAAAGTCTGGCCAAGGTGATCTCCTAGGAGCGCCATTGACTGCATAAAGTACTCGGTATTTTCTTCAACTTCATTGAGCCGCTTGAAGTGCGAAATGCGCTGCGACCATTTGGGGCAAAACAAGAAATCAGTTCCCTCAGCGGCGGCTTTCCAATTCTCAATACTGGTCCGACTCAATCGGTAAAACGTCCCGTTGAGCTCGATCGAGCCGAAGGTCTGCAAATAGGCAGATAGGAAGTTTTTTTGTTTTGTGCCTTTCGGATAGATGGGACCGATCCACTCTTTGATCCCCCATTTGCCACAGCCAGTATAGACACGAAAGGAGTCGTGTGCCTTCTGGGATTTTTGGATCAGGGAGTCTGTGTGATCGGGAGGAAGCTCAAAGGTGAGTCCGTTGAGATGTTCCGGTTCTGCATGGCCAAATTTCATTTCTTATTATTAGGGAACCTCTAAAAACCCAGCTTTGGTTGCTAACTTGTTCTTTTTTCCAGCTACTACGTTACCAAAATACTCATTTAGCCCTGCTAAACTCTGTTTTTGGTGCCTCATATCTGAAAAAAATTCCTGTGTTATCATTCCAAATAGAGTTATTAGACGTTCCCATAAGATTGTGCTGTGTTATTGGTGAACAAGGTCTAATTTGCTGTTTCAAATATCAACGCATCGCTTTTTCATGACTAGACTTCGCAACTTTCTACTCACTACCCTCCTTGGGGGTGCTGTAGTACTACTGCCAATCGCCATTTTCATCTTTTTACTTCAACTTCTCTGGAATTTAGCAAAAAACCTGCTGGGCCCCTTGGCTCGTTTTATGCGCGGAGAACTAGGCATGGAGTTCCCGGAGCTTTATCTCAATGCCTTGGCCTTCATCATTGTGATTGCCATTTGCTTTCTGGTCGGGCTGATTGTGCGCACTCGTTTTGGAAAAAATACCTGGGTCTGGTTTGAGCGAACGTATCTATTACGCCTGCCACTTTACGGAACAATCAAGGAGACCGTCCAGCAATTTAGTGGCAGTAAACGCATGCCTTTTTCAGATGTGGTGTTGGTTGACGTCTTTGGAAATGATACCCGCATGACCGGATTTATTACCGACGAACATGCCAGTGGCAGGTACACCGTATTTGTACCCACTGGCCCTAATCCCACCAACGGGTTTATTTTTCATGTGAGCGAAAATCAGATCGAGCGATTGTCGGATGAAATAAAAACAGATGACGCTATGCGGACGATTATTGGTGTTGGGGTTGGGTCGTCTGGGATAATGAAGTATTAGACTTGAGACGCCAGACTTGAGACACTAGACTTGAGACATTAGACGTGAGACTCTTGACTTGAGACCTCAGATGTGAGACTTTAGATATAATACGGAGGGAGAGGAAATCGAGGAAAATACAAGCTCAGGTTCCATACCTGAGAATTGCAAAATTAAACACATCGTTCCATTGATGAAAAGACCTTTTAGGGCTGCCCCTACCCCCTGCAGATAGGCAGTGTCATGCAATGAGAACCACCGCGTGCACGCGAAAGCTCACTGGATGGAATTTTAATAATTGTTTTGTTTAGCTCGTCCAAGCTTATTTTCTTTTCAATTATTTCTTCTGCGGTAACAAAGGTATAGCCTGCTTCGGTGAGTGCTTGCTCGGTGCGGACATTGCGATCATAGGCAATCGCTACTCCTGGTTTGAGTGCCACCAGATTACATCCGTCTGTCCACTGCTCACGTTCTTGATAAGGGGACTCCCCTTGACCCACAAAATGAAGCTGAATTTTTGGATCGATTTCGTGATGAAAAAATTCACGCACAGAGGGATATACTCGCTGAGTGCCCTTGTGATTATACACTGTGGCATAGCTACTCAAGCCATCAAAGATGACTGGTTTGTAACAAACAATGTCGTGCCAATCAATCATTGTGAATAGTGTATCGATATGCATGCAATATCGATCATTGGGAATATTAATTTGGACTACATTTTTGACGACTCCACGTCTAAATAGTTCGTCACGTAGAGAGGCAACAGCATGGGCAGAAGTCCGCTCGCTACTACCGACAAGGAGGTAGTCTTCGTTGATCAGCATAACATCGCCACCCTCGATAGAGACCGACTCACCTTTGTGAGAAGGAGGGAATAGCTCGACATCATTCATGTTGATTACCTTATCCTCAGCAACCAGATCCTTGAAAATCGGGTGCACGCGAAAAATAAAACGTGTGAGCAGATTTTCGCGATGACGAGCTTCTTTGGCGGCTTTGGTAATGAGCACATGGTCATTGATCATCACTGCAATGTCTCGCGTGAAGATGAAATTCGGTATAGGGTCAAAGAGGAAGAGATCTTCTTCTGGCAGGTACCCACTGATCAACGTATCAGCTAGGCGTTCATTACTCAGGGCCACAAGGACCTTGGCATATTTAGATGGCAGCTCTTCAAATGCAACGGCTTTCTCCAGCAGCTCTTTGCGGAAAGTTTGATCGGCGTCGAGTGCTTCTTCGAGTAGATCGTCGACCAGGAGTACTGCTTTTTCTCCCAGAAGTTGACGTAAAAGGTTAGTGAATAGATCGTGTTCTCTTTTGATCGCTGGCAGATAAACGATATCATCAAAGAGCAATTCATCAGACCGCTTGGGGCTTATGCGTGAGATACCTTCTTCGGGCCGATGTACGATCACCTTTTTAAGGTGGGCTAATTCTGAATGCACGGACAACTTCATAGGCTTGTCATTGAGCTTTGCCACAAAGGTTACAAACTAGACGGATACTACAATTTTCCTCTTACCCCATTGCTGGTGCCGGCCGTCCAAAGGCTTTCAATAGCCTAGTGTGCGAAGCGATGGCTCCAAAAAAGGTGTCTTTGGTGAGATATGGCAGACCATGTTTTTGCGCGGTCTGCTTCACGATTTTTGAGATTTTCGGATAGTGTACATGGCACACTTTGGGAAATAGATGGTGCTCGGCTTGAAAATTTAAACCACCAAACAAATAGTTGACCACTCGATTATTAATGGCAAAGTTGCAAGTGGTGTACATTTGTAAATCGGCCCATGGCATATCCATCTTGCCCTCGACATTTGGTTCTGGAAATGCAGTTCCTTCAATAATATGCGCGAGCATAAAAATGATAGCGAGTGTGAAACCACTGACAAAATGCGAAGCTACAAAGCCGAGCAAAATCCAATACCAAGCAAGATCAAGAACGAGGAAAGGGATGACCAGAAAAACGGCGTAGTATAGAGCCTTGTGGAGAAATAATCGCACTATTTCATTACGGGGAAATTTCTCCCGGTAGTAGGGTCCTATTTGATGTTGAAAGAATTTCACATAGTCTTTGACAAAGACCCACGAGATCGTTGCGAGACAGTAGAAGAAGAATGCATAAATATATTGGAAGCGATGAATGGGTTTTAATTCCTGGGTAGGATCCATCCTTAGGATGGGAATTTGTTGAATATCTTCATCGTAGTGTGGCATATTAGTGTACGTGTGGTGTACGATATTGTGAGTGATGTTCCACACATAATCATTGGCTCCAACCATATTGAAAGAAAGGCCTAAGATCTTATTGACTCGTGAGTTCTTAGAGTATGCACCATGGATCGCATCATGACCAATATTCATCCCGATCAGTGCCATCGAAAAGCCATGCAGCATGGCGAGAATCAGCATTACGGGAGGAGTCACCAGCTGAAAAATTATGAGTAGATAGGTGCCAGCCCAAAGGGTGAGAATCAAAAAGGTCTTCAGCTTCATCTCAAAATTAGCTCCCTTGGAGAGGTCATTTTGTTTAAAATACTCGTCGACCCGCTCACGCACATCCTGATGAAAACTTGGTGCCTCCGCTTTGCCAAAACTGATTTTTTGTGGTCGTGCTACAGCCACATCATCATTAGCATTAAAAAAAACTTTCATACGGTCTGCTTGTGATAACGTAAAATAAAATGTGTAGTGGCGGACTCCAAAATCGAGACGGCTAAGATACTTGATTAATTTATCTTTACACATCTAGACCGAATGTGTGTATGACAAATATCCCCCAATCTAGTCAAGGCGGCCATGGCTCCTAGCTGTGATGAAGCATAATGGATCCGCGCAGGGCGAGGGCAGGCATGACCACATTGGAAATTTAGTGTCGAAGTGCAAGAAGGTGGTATTTTGGATGTGATAGAAGGTTAGGTTATCAATATGAAGCTGCCCACATTTTACCTGCATTTTAGACCGGATCCATCTGAAAGCCAGCGAATTGACTATTTTCGAATATCACGACGTACAGTATGATGAATCGCAGATCTTTTTTAGAGAACATGACAACCGCAGGTGTGGCTGCTTCCTTACCATTTGTAAGCACCGGGTCGCTATCGAGTGCAGAACAGCCCTTGAAGGTGCATATCTTTTCCAAGCACCTCCAGTTTCTGGACTATTCCGAGATGGCTGAAATGGCGGCCGAGATCGGTTTTGATGGCGTGGAGCTGACCGTGCGCCCGAAGGGGCATGTCTTGCCGGAAAATGTTAGAACTGATTTGCCCAGGGCTGTCAAGGCCGTGCGCGATCAGGGCTTGAAAGCCAGTCAAGTGGCCAGCGACATCAATGATTTACAAGCGGATCATTCGCAAGCAGTGCTCGAGACCCTAGTTGACCAGGGAGTCGAGATGTATCGGATGCGCTACTATCGCTATCCGGATGCTGGCGATCTAGTGGAGCCGCTCTTGTCCTTTCGGGAAAAAGCAACGGAGCTCTCGGATTACAATCAAAAAGCAGGCCTTTGCGCTATTTATCAAAATCACGCAGGTACACTGTTTGGCTCCTCCATGTGGGAGATTCGACAGATGTGTGAAGGACTGCCCACCCAGACGATCGGATGCCAATAAGATATACGACATGCTACCGTAGAAGGAGGAAACTCATGGAGCAAGGAAATTCGATTGGTGCTGCCGCACATCAAAAGTATTGTGGCAAAAGACTTTCTCTGGCAGGAAGTAGACGGCAAGTGGAAAGTACAGAATGTGCCTCTGG
>CAJQNM010000577.1 GCA_905479665.1 uncultured Saprospiraceae bacterium | reverse complement strand
TGAAAACTGTGTCGATTAGGGAGATACAAAAGCACACATACGTAGAAGAGCGCGAAAAAGGCTGCTAGTTCACGCGCTTGAGTTGTGGGGTCCAGCTGATCGCCTCCGAAAGCGCTGACACAGGGCTTGATGCCTCCGGTGCCAAAGGCCATCAGAGACAACCCCACAAGCATTCCACTCCATAGTGGAAGGGACGTGTTGTCCATGATATTGGGTATACTCGTGATCGACAGGACAAGAAGTCCAACGGCATAGATACATGAGAGGTACTAGGGAGGATATTTTTAAGTACAAGAGTAGAGTTGTTGTTACCAATATTGTCTTGTACTTTCCAAGAACTCGATCGCCTAGATACGCACCGACCAGGGTACTGTGCAAAAATACTTGTAAGAGACAGTTTACGCGAAAAGTACATACAAGGTGTAACAGGCCATCTTGAAGCCGTGTAGACTGGCGGTAGCGGTGTCGTCGTTGAATCCTAGAAATATATTTTAGAACAATAGAAAAGAGGATATACCCTGATATCGCGTTAGATACACATAAAGAATCGCGGAACATCCGTAATACGAAAACCTTGGAATTTGGATCAGAGAAAACGTAAAACCGCTAATACCGCTCGTTAAATTCAGTCGCTTTTTTCATGAGCTACAGTTTTCCTTACCTAGAATATAAAAGACAGAGGCTGGAAAGTTCAATCTAGCAGAGGGACCGGGTGAATCCAGAGGCTCGGGCAACAGACTGACAATCTCTTCAGTTTCTTCGTGGGACATTTTGATTTGATCTTTTTTTATAAAAAAATCAACAAAAGTATCGAGGGGAATGATGAGCGTGTATGCCAAGAATCTGGACTCGGTTGTCGAGGAGCGAATCTTAAAATTTTTCCTCAATTGTCTCCAAACCTTTGTTGATTCCATCAACGACATCAACGATGACGAGAAAGTGGCTGTGCATACGTACATTTACCAGTGAGAGAGGCCCCGATATCGCCGTTAGACAGCGTCGCGATCATGTCCAACTTTCTTTGGGTCGGGAGAGCAGAGAATTGGTAGAGCGTTTCGAGACTCGTTTCACCTCTTCAGTTTGCCTGAACCACGAAACACCTGATCTTGTTATGGTTGTCCTCGGAGCTCGATATTCGTCAAAACAACAACTTCGGGATCGGGATCCGCGGGCTGAGGAGTTGTACTTGTCCTTGCAGTGTCATATTCTTCAAAAATGGCCACATTTTCGCCGCTCGTGCCATTACTGCAAGGTTTGCAGCAGGATCTTGATACACACAATTTCATGACTGAAGATGGTTCTCTTTACAATATCACAATGAAAAAAGAGTTAGGGTAAAGATTGAGAAGAAAGTACGCGAGCAGGCAGAAAAGAAGCAAGCGGAAATGGACGACCAAATCTACGCGCTTGTGGATAATCTCCAAATGGGGATCATCGAAGGTTCTCCCATCGATGGTGAATCTCGCATCAAGGAATCTCACGAATCTGATAGCGATTTCATCATGGATGATCCCCAAGGCTCTGATGGTGGAAGCAGTGCCGTCGAAGCAGTATCAGTGACGCCAGTCTTCGATTCTGACGATCTGGATTCATGCGACCATGATGGCACTCCTGGTGTAAAAAGTATGTATCAAGACTTTAAAACGGATAGAAAAACAGAAACTGAATTCTGGTGCCTCGAAAGGTATTGCAGGCAGAAAGGTATTGCAGGTACCGCAACCACGACCAGTGAAGCCAGTCTTCGATTCAAACTTTGGATTAGAGAAAAAAGCCGAAATCAAAGCCACCAATCACCGAACCTCTTCCCCCCTCTAACATTTCCTCATGTCCGATTTTACCTTGCAAATGGATGCGTTAAAGGCAGATACAAAGGCAGAAATGACCGAGATTGTCAGTGCCGTCAACAATTTTTACGTTATCACTATGGGCATCATCGTTTTTAGCATGCAGCTGGGCTTTACAATGCTCGAAGCCGGGGGTGTGCGGCGGAAAAACGTCAACAACATCCTCGCAAAGAACTTTCTCGACTGTTTGGTGGGCTCCTTGTGCTACTGGGCGGTAGGATATGGCTTTGCTTTTGGTTTGTACATAATTATACTCCCTTTTTACTTCCCACCACTCGAATAGGCGACTCGGCTGGGGGCTTCATTGGCACTTCAAAGTTTCTCCTCTTGGATGCAGACACCAACTATGCACACTGGTTCTTCCAATTTGTCTTCTCCGCCACGGCAGCGACGATCGTGTCCGGTTCGGTGGCAGAGCGCGTGTCCTTTGAAGCCTACCTCATCTACTCGGTCATACTCACCGCCTTTGTATACCCGGTAGGAACCCACTGGGGCTGGTCGCACCTGGGCTGGCTCGAGGATCTCGGCTTCTACGACTTTTCCGGCGCAGCCGCCGTACACTCGGTTGGCGGCGCTGCGGCCCTTGGCGCATGCTACTTTCTCGGCCCACGTGTTGGTCGTTTCAATCCCGACGGCTCGCCAAACCCAAATGTCCGCGGCCACTCGACCCTCCTGACCGCGTTGGGCGGAATGGTGCTTTGGGTCGGATTTCTCGCCTTCAATGGCGGCAGTACGCTGCGGGTGATCAACGTGGATGATGCGGGCAAGTTTACGAGCATTGCGAATTTGATTGCCAAGGTCATTGGTGCTACAATCATGGCCGGGACTGGAGGTATGCATTTGTCCAAATCCCTCTCCGCCAACTCTATCGATAGGCGGTCTCACTCTCCTGATCTACACAAAAGTTAGCTCGCATATCTGGAGTGTGAACAAGTTGATCAACGGTTCCCTCGCCGGCTTGGTCTCGATTTGCGCGGTCGCTGACGATGTGGAGTTTTACAATGCACTCCTGATTGGAATCATTGCGGGTGGATTGTATGAACTTGGCTCGATCGCCTTGTTGAAGCTACACATGGACGACCCAGTCGGTATGGCTGTTTTTACATATTTACACTGTGTGTAGATGCCATCCCAGTGCATTTGGGAGGCGGGATTTGGGGTACGATCGCGTGTGGTCTCTTTCGTACGAGCAGTAGTCTCTTTTATGGCGGCGACCTTCGGTTCCTTGGCGTTCAAGTCATGGGCGCACTGGTTCTTTCGGTTTGGTCTCTCGTCATGATGGGGATTGTCTTTGCCGTGCTGAGCTACTTTAAGATATTCAGAGTTCCCGAGATTGATGAGATTGGTATACTATCTCGGCCGGTTTAATCGTTGTCCAGGCGGGCTTGATCAGAAAAAGCACGATGGGGACGTGTACTCCAACAAGTCGTGGTCCCAGATGCTGTCGCCCGAAAGCCTAGTCTAGATTTTAGAAGTCTTTAAAGATTAGAGGAAATTATGGGCAAAATTTTATATCAACCTGCGACGGTTGAAAGTGCATCGGATGATGCGCAAATGGAAAGCACACACAGACTAGGTTTATCAGACATCACTCTATCAGGAACAGGGTCCTAGGGGCAGAGGGATAGAGAGATGTTTGATAAGGGATTTTTGTGGCGGTTTGAGACGATCGTGGCGTTTGGAAACGATACGAGAAGAAATGAAAATCTAAAATAGGCCTCAGACACACAAGTTCTTAAAACTTTCACTTCGATGATAAAAACTCTAGTCTCTCTCATTCTCCTTCTCGCTCAGCCCGGAGCGGCAACGTTCATCAGCAGTTGCCAACCCATTCTTCACGGCCAGCGAGCAGACCCAATCTTCTTTCCTAATGGAGACATTTCCGGGCATGGTATGTGTCTTGTCCTCCCTCCCTAATCCCTTTTCACATGTACGTTTAGCTCATTCGGTCGTTGGAGGCAGTGCATTCTCGCCAAACGCAACGGCAGACGACTTGAGAAACTCCAATTGCTCTAGCTGCAATATGTTTGGCGACAACAGCGGTATGGCTACCTTTCTCTCGATATACTGACAACATGCGTACTAGGTTACTGGGTGCCAACGCTCTACAACGTCAATGAACACGGAAATTTCCGAGAGCTTCCTTTGCGGAATATTGAAGCTTGGTATGTCCTGTAAAAAACACACCTCTCATATTGTACGAATAGGTATAGCCAAGGCAAACATGACAACGGCAGCATGATCGGTGTGGCCGTCCCACCCGGGCTTAAAATGCTTATCGGAAGCCCTACTGGAATGAACCGCTCTACTGGGGTTCGTATGACGTGCGGCTTATTGAAAACGGGAATAAGCTTTTCCGATGGATTTCCCGCTGCACACCTAGAGTGCAATCGATTGCGGGTCATTATCAAAGGTCCAGATGTACGTGTACACCATCTTTGTTATAACTCTTACACTACCATCAGTGCTATAACGG
>CAJQNM010000576.1 GCA_905479665.1 uncultured Saprospiraceae bacterium | reverse complement strand
CAGACCCATAGTTTAGGTGCTTCTTAAAATCGGCCCCGCAGGGCCGATTTTTAGCGATTTTTGGCATAAGTAGAGCTAATTAAAGGATAAGTAGACATAATTTATTGAAAAATTGACAATAGAAGCCTTTAAACAAGGATTGAAGAAATTTCATTTGATTGTATTTGACCACTATCTCTTCAGACTTTAACCACTATCCGCAACATTCTCCGGGGCATGGATGGTGATGATCATTGATTCTCCTACAACCTTTCCAGGCACAATTTTTCCTTGCGGCAATCCTTCTTTCGTTCGACGGCGCCCGACAAGCATTATTCTGACCCGTATGCATCGTGGCATAATATCCATGAGACTTGAAATGGCCACAAGTTTGACAAACCATCTTCCGGCTCTTTTTCGGCAATGTAGGAATGTGTGGCGAACCTCCAGGTTCAGCTTCAACTATGTTCGATGCTACAACTATTAGTGATGAATACGTTGTTTATAAATGCGCGATACCTGACGAGTATAGTGCGGATGGACTTGGTTGACCAGCTTGGATTTCTACTTTTCTCTCAAGAGATCCCGTTTGGTGTAGAGTCGGATGATCCCCTGTATCGGGAGATCGAAGTTCTTGTCGTATGTGGTTGATATTCTGTTGACTGTTGGCCGTAGTATTGTTTCTGTTTGCTCTCACCTTTATCTGGTCGTAATACTTTTTCAAGTGGTAGGCCTTCTTCGGGGCGATGTCGAGCATCTCCCCGCCAAACTTTTTCATCGAATCAATACAAATATTCCATTTGATCGACCAGTGGTCGAAGTTTGGTTTGGGAAGATGATCTCCAAGTTCGAGGTTGAATTTTTTGATCTCATCTAGAGTCCGCACAGGCAGGGCTCTCTCTGTCGAAGGATGATCAACGAGCTGAAAAGATTCACTATTTGAAGTGGGGAGGTGGCTGTTGTGAAAGCCAAAGCGCTCGCCGGTATCAGCGTGATCAAAAACTGAATGCACGTCCCTGTATATCGGCTCCATACCCATGCGCAAACGCAGGGTGTTGATATTTTCGATAGTGTACATATCGTAGAAATCACATAGATCTGAGCTGATCAGGTCGTGTTTTATTGCTTGGCGATGGTTCAAACGATGGTTGTACTCCATGATATTTGTATGTCGAGTTAATGCCGAGGAGCTTTGTTGTCCTGTCGATTTGACCACGTTTGAGTGATATCCTAGACAGGGAAGGATAAAAAATATAGCAGTATGTACCTTCGAGCTGACTGGTGCTTCTAAGACACGTATATCGGACGAGAGGGAGATCAGTGGAATCGAAATTTACACCTTTCTTGCTGATTTTCATGTACATCGGCACTCCTTCGGGGTCAGACAAGCATTTATTTTTTATATGCTTGGAGAGATTGAGAATTTCCTTGAAGGTAGAATCCTTGAATAGCTTTTCACCCGTAGAGAAATCCTCAATCTCCGACATAACATCAACAAGTCTTTCCAAGCGCGAGAGTATCACTGATGGCTGGGGTACAACTCGTCGACAGTACGATATATACTTCGAATAACAATTCCTTTTGAATGCCTTAATCTCTGAGTCGTTGTAGCCTTTGTAATCTCGCAAACATTTCTCCACAGATTCTGAATCCTCTTTGTAGATAAGGAAAAAGCAGTCGCGGAGAAGGGAGCAGAATAAACGATATGCTCCGTGAGATTTCGACAAAGTATCTGTTATGCGCTTCATGCCATGAAACATATCAAGAAGAAGATGCATGATATCTATATTGTTAGAAATGGGTATAAAGTAGGTAGATAGAACGTACGAGGAGTGATTTCAATGCCCTGCTCCTTTCCAATGTTTTCGATGAACGTTTTTATTTCATCGGCGGACATTGTTGATACTTCTTCAGTCTCCGGAATCTCTTGCTCTTGGTCAGAATACTCTTCTTGATATTCATGCACTAGTCCCGTAATTCCTTCCTCCGTCATAGTGTGATCAAATATCCCAGGAATAGGTGTCGTAAATTCCGAGGGTGGTAGATTCGCAAGATCAATCTCAATACTTGGCATTTGCTCCACTATTTTCAAACGAAGATTTTTCAAAGGCCAAAGAATAGTCTGCGAAACTTTGCAATCTTCCAGTACCTTATCGTCTTTTGTTGGGCATAGGATCGCCGCAGAAGGAGAATATATCTCATCCAGAATCACGACAGCTCGCTCGCCGCTTTTTGGTTTCAAAGAATAGTTTTTGAACTTTTCGCCGACGTAATCAAAAATTCGCGCTGAACCGATGCAATTTGTTCCGACTCTCGGGTATAGGAATACTCTCGTTCCAGCTTCTGGGAGTTCTTCGGGGGCACTACAAAATTAGAAATCCCGGTCCATTGAAATACCCGTTCTTGTTCTCCAATATGAACTTTGTCAGTGCTACACCGGCGTATGCGTCCAACACTGCGTATCGAATTTAATCATCCGAGAGATCCGATTTGTCCCAATTTGATAGGCGGATGCGGCTATCCTTGGGCAGGTCTTTCTTCAAAAGATGTGATGTTAACCCGGCTAAGCCGCTAAAGAAGCAGCTCCAGAAACACGAGCCTGCGGAATAAGCAAATACTCCTTTGCTTTCGACGCACAATCCAAGTACTTGTGGACTTCTATATC
>CAJQNM010000575.1 GCA_905479665.1 uncultured Saprospiraceae bacterium | reverse complement strand
CGGTGCAATGTTTCCCGGACCTGCTATGAGCGAATCGGCACTTAGTATAAAGATCAGGAAGAAAAACAGTTTAGGCATAGCATACATTTTAATAAGGACAATTCTAATAACTCAAGTTCCGGGTGTAAAATGCATTAATATAAATTGGCTCCGCTCCGAAGAGTCTCGCAACTTTCGAGAGTCGCGGACCGGCAAACTTTTGGCGGCAAAAGTTCGATAAAAGCCGCCGCTTTATTCATTTCTTAACGGGCTGGCAAGCTGAAAATCCGGAACGAAATAAACTCGCCTTGATCGATAGTCGCAGCGCTCAACGTCTGAATCCCAGCAAAAGCGAAGCTTCCGGGGTCTTTCGTGATGCTCGGACACTATTTCGTCCATCTCGGATTTACAGCTTACCACCCCTAAAATGAATAAGGCGGATCTCCCACCCAAGGCTACTCAATATTTTTTGAAATGCAGGTCATCCGCTCTTTCTAATATTCATTGTTTTGCCTCTTAACTATTCCGGAATAGGCTTCCCTGCGCTAGTATGGGTTTGAGACGATAGTGTTTGGCGTCATTTTTATTTGGGCAGGTTCGAGCAATGAAAAAATGGTGACAAACACATTTTTGTATACTGGCACTTAGTTACAACCGAAACTCAAATTACTAACTCGGGTTCGACCTGCCACTCAAATGCAAAATGAGGAAGAAGAGAGCCAGCCCCGTGAGGACGATAGCGGCTACGGTATAGGTCGATGCGATGGACATACTTACCACCACTGGAAAAGTCACAATAGGTGAGAGGAATTGCCCCATAAACCAGAATGTGGTCAGTTTGCCAATTTCGCGACCGCGTACTTCTACCGGAGCCAATTGCATAACCCAAATATTGGTATTGGGAATCATTACACCTATTCCCAATCCCGAAAGCGCCATCGCTAGTACGACCATACCATAGGACCCGGCAAAGGCGATCGTTAAAAAACCCAGTGCCATTAAAATGTAGCCAATCGTAAATATTTGTGAAAAAGAGAACCGTCCTTTGAGTCGAGCATAGGAGAATGAAGACATTGCGGAAAAGAGGGTGCTGACAGCCAGAGCAGCCCCTACTAGCGCATTTCGACTGACACCTAGCTCCTCCAAGAAAAAAGGAATTTGGACAGGGATTAAGAAGAAAATTATCCACATCAGCATCGTATTAATAAAAAGTATCCAAATGAGTGATGGCACCTTGCTTTTAATCTTGCTTCTGCTTTGCCCTCCCTTTGCAATTTTCGGCTCGGTGAGATAGAAGATGCTGAATGGCAAAATTAATAAGGAGAATAAATAGATCAAGAATGGAAACCGCCATCCTATATCTGAGAGGATTCCACCCAGACCGATAAATAATATTCCTCCAATGGACATAAAGGCAACTTGCAACCCGGCAAATTTTTGCCGTGCCACACCAACAAAATAATCAGCCACCAGTGTGATCACGACGGTCATCGAGATGCCCACGGAGATTCCCAGAATTGCTCTGGAAATAAGAATGGCAATTAAATCTTCCAAAAAATAGCCTGCCACCCCAGATGCGGCGTAAAGCACTATTGCCATCCATAGTAGTTTTAAACGCCCGAATCGATCAATTAAGCGACCTGCAATCGGTGCCACAATGGCGATAAATAAGGCAGGAATGGTCAGAACTAGCTTGACTAAAAATTCTCCATTTTTTACATCTTCAAAGTGAGCGGACATTTGGGGCAACGCCGGCGAAATGGTGATGATGGACATGATCGTGAGGCTACTGACCAATAGTAGAGTCAGTTTTGTTGTCCAGGGAATTTCAGGCATTGGCAAGAGTCTTGGATTGAGGGTTCTAGTGATCCAATTCTTCTTCGTCAGTGGCAGCCGGTGGCATAACAAAAGGTGCTGGCTGCGGATCGAGTGGCACTAGTTTTTTACCAACAAAGGCAGGGAAATCAGCTGGGACGAACGTTGTCCGAAACATAGAAAAAGTCATGGGCATGGGCGGGTTGGGATCACCGTTGGGCTTATGAATATTTCCTCGATGTTGATTTAGATACTCCCATATCGTTTCTCCATCTGGAGTGACTTCAAAAAATCTGCTACGGGCTCCTTCTGTCACCATGGTATTCCCGTTTTTCATACGGTGAGCACCAGAAATAAAACTGCTCCAAAAAGATAACGTATCTGGGGCCACATAGGTCCAGGTGGGATCTGGTGGACCATAGCTGACACCATCCCCAATGGCATAGGTCCCATCTGTTTGCAGAGGAGTCTTGAGCTCAAGAACAGAAGAGTAGTTCATATTGTCAGGGCCACCTGGAATATTATTATTGTAAAGAGTCAAATTTCCTGCACCAGGTTTTCCTTCTTCGATCCAGCGTACATCGTGTTGATAATACAGTCTCTGATCAATGGAATCTCCGCGCTGATAATTTTGTGGATTACCCCACCGGTAGAGTAAGTCTCCTCCTCTGCCAGCACGACCCCCTTGATGTGAGGCTGCTTCGCTAGTTGTCGTGCTGTGATCAATGATAAATATTTCGCAAAGCTCGGGCGAACTGACTGTAATTTGATCTAAATCAGCATTGTAATTAATGGCATTAAAATGAAATACATCAGAGCCTCGATTGAAGGCTGTTCGGTTTCTCCATTGCCCACCCTTGGCGTGAAGGATATCCATGCTGTCTTCCGTAATTTGTGGCGGTATCTTATGTCCTAGATTTATGTCAATCAGCTCAGGGTGCGCACCAGGATCACCATAATTGAGTTTGGTTGAGTCAAAGTCTTGAATGATGTGATCCCAGAGATGCCATTCCCAAACAATGTCACCATGGCTTTTGCCACGGGGTTTTATTTCCACAATATGTTCCGGCCAGATTCCTGCCTGCGGAGTCTTTTCGGGACGTCGTCCATTGGCTATCGCCTCGTCTGCGGTTTTAGATTCCCAGGCAATAGCGAGAATATTTCCATTAGGCATTACGGCAATATCGTGATGTGCATGATAGTCCTCTGTTGCGTACTCAAAGTCCCAAAGTCTCTTCCCTTCCCAGGAATACTTCTGGATCCGTCCATACTCGCCACCGCCTGCAAAGACCGGAAAATCTGGATCTTGCGCTGCGCAGACCAAAGATCCATCTTCCATCAAGTATCCATTGTCAATGCCGTAGTTGCCTTTCCATTGATGTACGAGCTCTCCTTCACGATTGAGCAGATAGGCGTGAGGCCCGTTTGGCTCAAAAAATAAAAGATATCCGGGAGTCACTCCAGGCTGGTTCACTGTAAGCCCCCGGGGAATCCCATGACCAAACATGTTTCGATCTGGTTTCGTGTCCTCCACAACTGTGGTCGTATCTACCTGTGCGGTACAAGCATAAAAGGAACAGAAGATGAATAGTGCCTGGGCTAGATATTTCATGATAAGAGAAACTGGGGAATTGATCAAGGAAAATTCATTTGGTTGACTCTCTATAGGGCACCTCTAATAACTCTGTTTGGAATGATAACGCAGGAAAAGAGAACAAGTTAGCAACCAAAGTAGGGTTTTTAGAGGTGCCCTAAAGTAGGAATAAACAAAGTGGTTAACACACCATAAACTGCCTACTACGTATTTTCCTATTTTCACCAGGTAACAGAGGCAGAGTAGCGTACCAAAATTAACCCACCAAATGTCAATCAAATTTATCGGAGCAGGCCTCCCCAGAACAGGAACAAACACCCTAAAGCGTGCACTCGAAACGCTAGGTTATGCTAAGACCTACCACATGAAAGAGCTGCTTAACAATCCAGAAAAATTGTCCTACTGGCTCTCGATGGAAAGCAGTGGCACGATGGACTACGACACCATTTATGATGGATTTGTAGCGTCTGTAGATTTCCCATGCTATCCCTGGTACAAGGAGCACATGGAAAAATACCCGGAGGCAAAAGTGATACTAACCACTCGTCCGTTCGACAAATGGTACAAGAGCCTAGAGAGCACCATTTGGACTGCAGGGCCACAGACACTCCCAGAAAAATTGCGCATGATGAGTAAATTAATTTTCGATTCGAGACTACGGAAGGTGATCGGATGCGTAAAACTTGCCAAGCGTCAGATATTCGAAGTCAGCATGCAGAATCGATTTGGAGACATAGACTTTGCGCGAAAAATGTGGGAAGCGCACCATGAAGATGTGAAAAAGCATGTACCAGCAGAAAAGCTTTTGATCTACGAGGTAAAAGATGGCTGGGGGCCGCTCTGTGATTTTTTAGGTGTGCCGGAGCCGTCAGAACCATTACCTCATCTTAATAAAAAGGAAAATTTTAAATCAATGCTGGCCGGATTGATGAATGAAGGAAAGATGGTCGAATTGTAGAGGTATTAAATCGGGATGGCTTGCTTTGATTTAAGCAGATAGTGATTTTCATAATACCAGGCATTTTCTGCCAAAACGACATCAAGTGGCATAAATGTGAGCGTCTCTGGTCGTGTGCCGAAAAAGAGATATTTGCAAAGGTTATTAAACCCCAGATATCCCATGACCCGAGGATTTTGGTTGATCAGGTAGTGGATATTTCCCCGATTCAGATGTTCCATGTTTTTTTCGATGGTATCGTAACCAACCAATTTAATATGGGTAATCTGCATGATCGACAGGGCTTTGGCAATAAGATGAATACGCGAGGCACTAGTGTAGATAGCCGTGAGAGTAGGATGCAGATCAATTTGATCCTTGAGAAAGCGAATGAGACCTTCCTGGTTGTTATATTCCTCAAACTCCTTTGTGAGGACTTTCACGAGGGGATTGATCTCGCTAAACCGTTCACGTAGTCCCTTTTCTTTTTCCAGCATGTGGTCCGCATTATGGAAATCACGTTCTAAGGGCACCATGAGTACTTTGTCACCCGGTTTGGAATGAAGGGAGAGAAGTCCGGCCGCGAGTCTTCCACTCTGGAAGGAGTGTGGTCCTACATAGCACAGGAAGGACTTGCTTTCATCATTTGGGAGCGTATTGATCAGCGAATGGAGAATGTTTTTATCCTGTAAGGTGACATAGAGTTTAGACCACTCGCTATGAAATATTGGAGCAACCAGCAAACCATCATAATCGTTGGCTTTTATCAATTGGGCCTGCCGTTCAAAATCGTCTGGTGAGTGAAGGTCAAAATCGAGGTTGTCCACCTTGACATTGTAACTCTTAAATTCAGCTATAGCTGACTCAATGCCATCATGGGCATGATCCCAGTAGGGTGATTGACCCTTGCGAGGTATCATCTGACAGAGTGAGATCTGGGTCTTATTGCTGGCCAAGATGGAGGCATGAATATTGGGTTTGTACCCAATCTCCTGAGCGATCTTGAGTACTTTCAGACGCGTCTCTTTAGAGACACGACCACGGTTATGCATCACTCGATCTACGGTGCCAATCGACACATCGGCCAAGCGTGCGATGTCTTTTAAGCGAGGAAGGCGGTTCATCTAATAATTTTCAAAAGTATGCTTTTGGCCAGATTTTTTGTTAAATAACCGACAAATAGTCCTATTATTGTCTTGCGTGTACCTTAACGCAGTGTTTTTGTGTCCGCTTTTCACCGTCCTTTGATGACTTGATTGCGGTCCTGATGCTGCTTTAACTGGTACGCTGCGTAAGCGTTAACGCTTACTCTTTAAATAACTCTAACAACTGCTAAAAATGGATGTAAAGAAAGTAGCAAGATTCTATCTGCTTATGATAGGAATGATCTCGTTTTCGTTTCAGTGGGCTTCGGCTCAATCTGTACGCGGAACGGTGGTCGGAGATTCCGGAACACCCCTGATTGGTGCTTCCGTATTTGAGAAGGGCACTAACAATGGTACCGTCACAGATCTGGACGGAGGCTTTGATCTCACTATGGAAGGGGAAGATCCTACATTGGTCATTTCCTACACGGGACATCAAACCCAGGAATTGAAGGTATCCGGTAGAAATATTCTGGAAGTAATTCTTGAAGAAGGAGCGACTCTTAACGAAGTAGTGGTGACTGCTTTGGGAATCGGTAGAGAAGAGCGAGCACTGGGTTACGCGGTAGAAAGAATTGGTGGTGGAGAGATTGCCGCCTCAGCGACCCACAATGTCCTCAATTCGCTGACGGGTAAGGTGGCTGGAGTACAGATTTCAGAAGGCAATGGTGTCGCTGGCGGAAGCGTCCGAGTGACGATCCGAGGCAACAATTCACTAGTGCAAGGAAAAAATCAACCACTTATCATTGTCGATGGGGTACCGATCGAAAACAGTATATCGGGTGCAGGCTCTGGTAGTTTATTGAGCACCGACAATGGAAAAGATTGGGGATCAGGAATCAACAACCTGAACACTTGGGATATCGGGGATATCACCGTACTCAAAGGACCCAATGCCGCAGCACTTTACGGCTCTCGTGGTGCCAATGGGGTGGTGTTGATCACAACCAAAAAAGGGAGTAAAGGAGATGGTTTGGGAATCGACTTCAACATGAGTCAGATGGTCAACGATCCCTATCGTTTTAGAGATGTGCAAAATGTCTTTGGCGAGGGAAGTGCCTCGGTGGCTCCCCCACAGTTCGAACAAGATGACCAAGGCAATAATCTCTTGCCCGCGATCGGCTTTTGGGGTTCGGGTGCCAGTTGGGGCCCGGAAATGGATGGCACCCCAGTACGCTGGTGGAATGGTGAGACCCTTCCGTTCTCACCGCAACCGGATAACATCAGTAGCTTTTTTAGTGAGGGACTTCAGTCTTCGTACAATCTGGCGTTTTCTGGGGGTAGTGATTTAGGAAATTTTCGGGTGTCACTCACCCAACTTGAAACAACTCCGGTGGTACCCAATACAGATCGATCACAAAGTACGATTAACGTGAATACCAATGTGAATGTGACTTCGAAAGTGCGCGCTACGGCAAGCATCAGCTACATCAATGCTAGTACACTAAACTCCCCACATTTGGGAAATAGCGAGAGTTCGATTGGAAAAAATCTCACCTACAACTGGGGCAGAAGCTACCGACCTGAGCTCGAACGTGGCATTTACAAGCAGTCTGATGGCACAAGAGCGCCGGCGGGCATCGGGTATCCCAAGAATGATGCGCTTGGAAGAGGTCGAGGTAGAACGGGATCTTTCTGGTGGAATCTTTTTGAAAATAATGAAACGCGCAATCGTGACCGTTTGATGGGGTCTCTGGGACTGTCGATTGACCTCACCAGCTTTTTGGTCTTGGAAGGAAGATTGGGCATTGACAACTACAATGATGATAACATATCTAAAAGAACGCCCACAGATATTGATCGCGTACTGGGTGGTCGTTACTCTCATACTCTGGCGAGAAATCGCATTCAGAATCATACCGCCTTTTTACGGCTGAAAGAGCAGTCGCTAGGTCAGTCACTGAAGGTGAATGCGTATGCAGGTGGTGAGTTTTACAAGCGATCATATTATTCCCTTTTCGGTAAAAATGGCAATCGTAATTTTGTATTTCCAAATCTATTTACTACTCGCAATGTAGACTTCCCAACGACCATCAATTCAAAATACGCTACAGATCATTTATTGCCCAGTGAAGGTTTTTACGATAAGGAAATCCAGTCAGTTTTTGCTGCGGTCGATTTTTCTTTTAAGAATTATCTTTTCCTACAAATCACTGGTCGGAATGACTGGACCTCTACGCTGCCTGCAGGAAGCAATTCCTATTTTTATCCCTCTGTTTCTGTTGGCCTAGATGTGACAGAAGCGCTGGGGCTTACAAACGATGTGCTTTCCTTTGCCAAGCTGCGACTTGCCTACGCCCAGGTCGGTAACGATACCGATCCGTACCAAACGGGAGCCAGGCTCAACAGTGGCAATTTTGCCGGTGCACCCTATGCATCTGTAAACGGCACTATCCCTCCACTCAGTCTAAAGCCTGAACGTCAAAACTCATTCGAAGGAGGGCTAGATTTACGCTTATTTAATGATCGCTTGAGCTTGGATTTTACCTACTATAATATTTATTCCTACGATCAAATTTTGGAGGCACCAGTGCCGATTACCTCCGGCTACTCCAAGCTACGTTTCAATACGGGCGAGGTGAGAAATAAGGGAATAGAGGTCTTACTCGGATTTTCACCACTTCGCTCTGAGAAAGTGTCATGGGATGTCGGCATCAACTTTAGCAGAAACAGCAACGTGGTAGAGAGCCTCACCGAAGGCGCAGAGCAATTGATTTTAGGTAAAAACCTGTTTGGCAACTTTGGGCCCTCGATTGTCGCTCGACCGGGCGAAGAATTTGGGACCATTATCGGCTGGGACTATACCTACTTTGACGGAAATGGAAATGGCGTGACCGATGACAGTGAGCGTGTGCCAGACAATCGCATTATCGACGAAAATGGCCAATGGTACGAGGTGACCGACAGTCGCGAGCCACTGGGAAATGCGTCTCCAGATTGGCTTGCAGGATTGAGAAATACCGTCTCGTACAAAGGAGTGACGCTCACCGCTCTGGTAGACTTTAAGATGGGAGGCGATGTATTTTGGGGCACGCATGCCACCGCGGTTGGATTTGGGCAAAGCCCGCAGTCGTTGGAGGGCCGGAATGCTGAGTTTGGTGGCCAACCTTGGGTTTTTACAGATGATGCTGGAGTCGAAACGACGTATAACAATGGGTTGCTAAAACCAGGAGTGTATGCGGATGGTACGCCAAACGACAAAGTGCAATCATACGTTTATTCCCATCTCGATGTATTTAGTTGGGGCCCAGGTATTACCACACCTTTCGTCTCTGACAACAGCTACGTCAAGATGAGGGAACTGAGTTTATCCTATGATTTCCCTGCGCCACTTATTGAGAAAATTGGATTTTTGCAAAATGCGAGGATTTCGTTGGTAGGTAGGAACCTATTTTACCTATATGACAATGCCCCAGATAATATCAACCCCGAAGGCCTGAATGGATCTGGATTCAATCAGGGTATTGAGTGGGGCGCACTTCCTGGTTCCCGTCAGTATGGAGTGGTTCTCAACACAGGATTTTAGTATTACTTATTTAATCAAAAGTTGAATAAAATGAAAATTCGAAATATAAAGGTGCCAGCCACATTCTTCATTGCTTTGGCCTTGTGTACCATCCAATGCACCGATGATTTTGCAGATCTAAATACGGATCCGAAAAATCCCGCTGCTTCGACACCCGCTTTACTCTTTAATTCGGTTGTGAGGAGCATACCAATCAGTCAAAATGGAAACAACGCACTATATATACAAAACCATCACACGTACGATTGGTCACAGCTCTCTGCTACAGATCTTGACTCAGAATTTGAAGTCGAAGTAAATGTACGAGGTATAGAATCTGTATGGAATAAGTACTTCGGTACCCTACGAGATATTCAGGCGATCCAAACCACTTTCGATGAAATTAATGGTGGACCCAGTGCTAATCTCAATGTAAATCGACAAGCCATAGTGGATATTGTGCATGCCTTACTTACCCTAAGAACCACGGATCTCTACGGCGACATACCCTACGATGAAGCTGGCTTGGGTCAGAGTACAACAAATCAGATCTTTAGACCTACCTATACAGGTCAGGAGCTGATTTATCGAGATGCCTTGAGGAAGCTAGAAAATGCTTCCAGTTCGATCACGCTGGAAGAGCGAGCTGCGGATGGGCAAGCCTATTTTACTTTTGGCATAGGCGAGACCGTTTTTGGAAATGATATGTCCAAATGGGAGA
>CAJQNM010000574.1 GCA_905479665.1 uncultured Saprospiraceae bacterium | reverse complement strand
CTGGCGGTTCTCTCGCTCAAGTGTCCACAGGACCCTTGCCTACGGATCACTCGTTCATGCTTGGATGCCTTGATTGAGGCAAAGAATCCCATCAAAATTGACTACAAAATCTCAGTAGTCGATGTGCTGGTGTAGGATTGATAGCCTCCCAGTTTGAGTTTGGCCTGGACATTTGGTTTTGCTTTACAAAATTTCATTCACCGACTAGCAGTACGTAGCTTCGGTGGCCACTTCCTCGACCTACAAAAATATTGCCACAGGTAAATGCAATGAAAACCGGTGTGACTCCCAATAATGCCGGTATTTGTTTTGCATTCCAACCATTCTTGCCCGTATGAAAGGATAGATTATTATTCATTCTAAAATACAGTATAATGTGCTCATATTCCGATTTGATCGAAGCGATGAAAATTGTGAGCTGGAACATACAGCAAGGCGGCGGACGAAGAGCGCCTGCCATTGTGCAGTATCTGACTACCGCCAGGGCCCATATCTTGGTCCTCTCTGAGTTTCGAAACAACGCCACTGGTGTGATGATCAGAAAGCGTCTTTTGGATCATGGGTTTTCACATCAAGCAGCTTCAGATCTTACCAAGGATAAAAATGGTGTATTGATTGCCTCTAAATATGCCTTTGAACTCGATCGTCCTAGGCAAGAATTAGAATACGCTTACGGTGTCCTCCAATGTCGATTTGCTGCATTTCATCTCATTGGAGCCTACCTGCCCCATAAAAAGAAACATCGACTCTTCGAAATACTGCTTGCAAGTGCTGCGCAAAATCAGCCTTTGATTATCGCTGGAGACTTAAATACGGGGCATAATTTCGTTGATCAAAAGGGAGATAGTTTTTGGTACACCAAAGAACTGGATCAGCTGGAATCCTCAGCCATGATCGATGCCTTTCGACATTGTCATGGACAGGCTAAGGAATATTCATGGTATAGCCATGGGGGCAATGGATTTCGGTATGATCACACCTATGTGAAGGCGGAAATGCTACCTGTTGTTAAAGAGTGTTTTTACGATCATCAGGTTCGTGAGAATAAGTTGAGTGATCATTCAGCAATGGTGTTGAAGCTTGGTTAAATAATGATGATCCATTCCTCCCCAAGAATTCGAGTCGCTCTAGCGCAGTTGCTCGGAATGTACTTTCTCCGAGACGATATCAACTATTTAGACAGCTGTAATTTCCTTAGTTCTCCGCTACATACTTGATGGCAGATAGGCTCAGAAAATATACCTAAGAGGCTGTTGAATACTGGATCGATTTGGCTCGCTAGCTTATTTTGGTTGCAGACGAGCCAAAAACCGCAGAAATAGCCGAGCTATATCGAGTATTTTTGGTGAAGTATGCGGGCAAAAGAAGCCGCGAACGAATCAGAGTTAGTATTTCAACAGCCTCCTAGACGCAGCCTCTAGATTTAATAAACCGAGGGACGCCCTTGACGTCCTTTTGATCGGTATTATTTTGTCCGGAGACCAACTTAAGGAGCTACTGTCTTATGGTCTCACCCAATGTGGGACCGAAACTTCGATCGAAATCGGAAGTAAACTCGTCATTATGAACCCCGCTGTGAATTTATTTCAGTTTCAAGAAGAAACCATCACTAAGGCTGTATCAAGATGGTCTTTGTCACAGAAAAGCCAACGGAATGAATGGCAAGTTTATAAATACCAGGAACGAGACCATCTACCGATATTGGTAGATTTGAATCCGTTGGCACTTCCTGGAACTTAGCATAGTAAACTGTTCTACCTGTTAGATCGGCAAGAGTCACATAAGTTAGGTAACCAAGTTTTTCTAATGGTAAGACCACATTCAGTTCTTCTTCCACAGGATTCGGAAAGGTGGTAACGAGAGCTTCTGCTGATTCTAATTCAGTCATCGGAAAGGGCAAAGGATCCTCAGCAACAATGCCACTTGTATCTTCCAAAGTCCTAAATTTCGACCAATCCGAAGATCCACTTGAGCTGATATCAGAGCATTTGGCTATAAGCCTAAACTGATAATTACCTTCGGGCACCAGTCCGGACGCCAAATAGAATGTATCGGTCAGTGTTGTGTCAAAAGAGAAAGACGCAGTGTTTTCAAAACTCTTTATGGACAAATCAAAGGAAACGACCGTATCGAGGGCAATCCAAGAGAGCAAAGCGCTAGAATCTGTGGCTTCCAGTACCGATAGATTTCTCGGCTTCGGACATTGATCAAAGGTGGTACTATCACCGGTGGTGACAAAGTTGATCCACGAGCTAGATCCAGCCGAGTTTTTTTCGCAACTGGCTTTTACCCTAAATTTATAATTTCCCCCAGGTACTAAGCCCTGCACTTGAAGTACGGCTGTATCTACTGTTTCGGATAATTTGAAAGTGGGGGTGTGTTCTTTTTGATGCACATCAACTTGGTACTCTCTGTTTTCTGGGCTTCCTAGCCAGGTCAAGACGACACTCGTGTCTGTTACATCGATTACGGCCAGATTAGAGGCTTTCGGGCATCGGCCGTGTCCCGTACTGTCAACTCCAGTAGTCGTAAAGGTGGTCCATTCACTATTGCTTTTTCCTTTATCACAAGATGCTTTTACTCGGAATCGATATTTGCGACCTGGTGCTAGGTTGTCTAACATCACACTGGTATCACCGGTTGTCGTCGACCACTTAAAGTTTGCATTTTGGGGGGCATGCATCACATCGACCTTAAAACTGCTGTAGGCAGGATCTCCGCCCCAACTCAGAATGGCACCCGTATCACTGATATTTAGAGCCTGCAATGCCTCTACTTTTGGACACTTGCTATCACCTTCGTCATCCTTATCTTTGTCATCGGTGTCAGGATTATCACCAGTGGTCATAAAGTCAAACCATTTACTCGAACCGCCAGAGCCCTTATTGCATTTTGACTTGATCCGAAATCGGTATTCATTCGCCGGTGACAGACCCGAAACAACAATCTCTTGCGCAGTCGTTGTTTCGGAGAACTTAAAGTGGGGTGTCCCGGCACCCTGCATTACATCCACGTCGAAACTTTCGTGCTCAGATGCTCCGACCCATGAGAGGATGGCCGATACCTCTGTCACACCACTTACCGACAGGCCATGGACTTTTGGGCAACTATTTTGTGCGGGGGCAAGATTATGTACAATGATCACTAGAGCTACGGCCTGCAAGGCCTTTGACATAATTTTCCTAATCATTATTTTGCTGTTTGGTGATTTACAATCATAGTTGACCAGATAGAAAGGTCGTAATCATGTGTCGCAAACTTAATCGGGAAAAATAGAAATAGTGGAAGGGTCAAAACCCTTCGTTCACAAACTTACTTCTTTTTGAGACAAAACAATATGCATAGTGGATTTTTTATATTATGATACGTCTCTGTATCGAAACCTTAGTGCGGTATTTTGCAAAACGTCGATGCGCTTGTAGATGATGTATCTACTAGAACGTCAGTACAAAGAAGAAGGATTATTTCCCGGCCAAATTGTGGAGCGACAAAAACAAGAAGTTGCCCCTATTCCGGAAAAACTCTATAAATGGCAAATAAATGAATATAGACCAAATCTAAAGAATCCCTTTACTAAAGCTGTCAAGTATACTCTGAAACGCTGGAAGAAATTAATCATCTTCCTCCAAGATAGTTGACTACATCCCGATACCAACTTATTGGCACACCAGATTCGGCCCTTAGCACTGGGGCGTGGGAACTACTAGTTTGCCGCCTCCCACAATGGTGCTCGAATGGCCACCTTGTACTATTCCTTTTTTGCGATGTGCCAACCCAACGGAATAAAACCTAGAGAGTGGTTGACCGATGTTCTCCATCGCATCAGAGAGCACAAAGTGAACAAGCTTTCAGAGCTGCTGCCCACCAAGGACTATCCATTTTCTAACTCAACTGAATTGCAAGAGGAAGTTGCCTAAGCGCCCGTTTACTAGCCAATCTAGTTCGATACTAATAAAATTTCTGACTACTGCAAGGTGCTCGTGGCTGGACGCTTACATAGTAGCTACTTTCACCCTGCAAGCACTTCATTCATTGTTATTTCACTTCCCAGCGACCATCCACCTGAAGTAAACCCTTAATATTTACCGGAATAATGGCGTTGTCTTCCTGACTGTCTACCGAGAGATAACAATCTTCCTGAATAGTCACGGAGTTGAATGGCGAAACATCAATGCCTTTACAGGTGAATATGCCATCTACAGAAATGGAATCAGTATTATTAATAATAACAAATTGGCAGTCGAGGGGAACCATGAATTGATCCCAATTATTGTCGTCACTCCAGAGATTATTTGCAGCCGCACCGGTCCAGGTGACTGTACTACCCATGTCGTACACGCCATCGCAATTATTATCTAAACCATCGCAAATTTCGAGAGCTCCAGGATAAATTGTGCTGTCTGCATCGTTGCAATCGATGTCCGTACAAAAACCATCCAAGTCTGCGTCAGTCGCCAAGTCACCAAAACATGGTGGACAAATGCCTGTCATCACACGAAGCCTTAAGGCATCAAAGTAACTATCATTATCTGAACCTGCATTCCTTGTGCCTTTGAGCACCAGCCTACAGGTTGTTGCGAAGAGAGGGACAGGCACTAAATCTACAATATCCGTCCAGTCCGCAACGGTAGATGAAATTATGGACGATGTAATTAACAAACTATCGTCGTGATAAAATTCAAGGTACATTTCGGGTTTGTCGCTCCCGTTATAATTTCTTAAGAACCCACCATAATTTACACTGGCTGTCCCGGAATTAATTTGACTGCTGAAAGGTGTAAGATCAATAATTTGATAAGCTGTGCCCATCGGGGACTCATTGCTACAGACTCCACCGACTGCAAAATTATGACTGTCTGAATATGGACTTACAGAACCACACTCCGCATTCAACAAGGATTCAATATCTCCAACCCAGGAAGTTGCTCCATTTTCAGCGCCGTCATTCAATACTAGGTTTGCCGACAAAGTATCCATGCTATTTTCAAGATAAAATGCCGTCGGTGTCGACCAGGGACTCCACTCCAAATTTTGATCACGATATCGGACGCGCCATTGATATGTTGAATTGACTGGAATTGATGAAAACTGTGCATCGGTTAAATCGTCATTTGCCTGCGTATTTTCTTCGAAATAAAAATTCTCATTCTGAAGCCAACTTGAGGCAATAAGTGAGTCATTAAAATTTCCACCACTTGCTATCTGCCAATGTGAAGCTTGATGATGATCTCCAACACCAGAAAATTCAGACGCTTTTAGAGTAAGACATAAGGACGGAATGGTGTCAGTATTTCCTGGATAAATATTAATAGGGGTATTTGGAATCCACTCGTATCTAAAAATAGTTAATTCATCTCTGACCACATTATCATAAATGGTATCCTGGTCTCCTCTGGAATATCGCCTAATTGTAAAGTTTGGATCGTCCCCTGCTTCTATGTCGATCAAAACAAAACCATATTCATCCTGGCTTTTTACAAACTCTTCATAATCAGCATTTGGAAATTCACCCCAATTGTCGATTGCTCCTCCTGCTGTTGCTACGTTGATCCAGAGATGTTTGTGATCACGCGACTGTCCTCGGCTGTAAGCGTGTGTGTGACCGAAGAAATGAATGGATGGTTTATTGCATGCAGAAGTAAATGATTCGAGCGAGTCAATGACCTTGCCGGTGAAATCATTTTCCCCTGGTGTCCATAATTCCGACTTGAATGGATGGTGAAGTTGCGCGAAAACAAAATCGATATGCTCATCAGCGCAAGTGGCATTTAGTATTTGACCCAACCAGTCAAGTTGCAAATTTTGATCAGCAGACCCACTGTTTGAATTTAACCCAATAATCCGTAGGTTGGAAATATCTTTATACCAGCATTGATTGGCCAGTCCTTCAGGGGCATTATCAGGGAGTGAAAAATATTTAATAAAATTAGGTAGCCCACCACCAATATATTCATGATTTCCAGGAACAGGATAAAATGGAACATACGGAGATAAACTGTCAGAAGGATTAAAAAAATGATTTTCCCATTGACTATAAGTTCCACCTCTCACGACAAGGTCTCCTGGAATAAGCACACCTTCCAGGTCATTTAAGGATGATCCAATTTCGGAATGAATGACTGGTATAATCCCTTCTTCAATTATTTCTTGAAATTTGGCTGGGTGACTTCCATCACGCTGCATGTCGGAAATTGCCATGAGTTGCGTGCTTCGTTCTTTGGTGGCGGAATGGGGTGTAACGAAAGTATACATCTGAGACTCCTGCCCTCCATTCATGACACTTTTATAATAATATTTGGTCCCGTTATTCAATGAGATCAGTTTAGCTACGTGAATTTGAGATGTGCCGGAACCAACCGCGGAGGTGCTTGTAACCATCGTATTCATGTTGAAAGGTGTGGTGCCGTAGTGAACTTCTCCGGTTCCGCTGCCATCCACTTCCCACATAATGGTCATCTCCGATGGAGCTGCATTTTGGAGGTAGGGATTAACAACAAAGTTTTGTGCACTTCCAAGGATCGAAAAAGAGACGAATAGAAGTATTAGGTCAATTGAATATTTCATTTAATATTTCGTAAGCTCAAAGGTAACCATTGAAAGATATATGAAATGTGCTCACAACAAAATCTCACGCCTTCAGCCTATGCAGCGGCTACAATGACCGTGTTAACCTTTGCCCATGCTCCACTTTTTCTGTTCATCACTACACAATTGAAGGTCGTCGATGCGGTAAAGTTCCTTAGGAGGCTGTTGAAATACTAACTCTGATTCGTTCGCGGCTTCTTTTGCCCGCATACTTTACCAAAAATACTCGATATAGCTCGGCTATTTCTGCGGTTTTTGGCTCGTCTGCAACCAAAATAAGCTAGCGAGCCAAATCGAGCCAGTAATTCAACAGCCTCTTAGGAGGACTGCTATGATAGCCTCGAAGGAAGGCCACTGCAGCGGGATCGGTTTTCGCACTCTTTTCACATGAGCATAAAATT
>CAJQNM010000573.1 GCA_905479665.1 uncultured Saprospiraceae bacterium | reverse complement strand
ATCAGCAATGCGATTGATTGTACAACCGGACTCAACATCACGGTCGAAGGACACTTTGGCAAGCGATTGTTTGGGCCTGAATTGATTTCTCTGGCTGGTGAATTTTCATTTGAGGCCTGTGGCTATGAGACCGTCACCCTGATTGCAGAGAGTGGCACCACACAATGCACGACAGAGGTAAGCTTCAAGCAGATACACGGCCCCACGATTATTCCTAAGCCCACCCGAGATGTCTATTGCTTCGATCCATTGGTGAAAGGACCCATTGATGAAAAGGAGGCGTGGGCACCTTGTCAAGGAGACGTCGAGGTGACTTTTGTGACCGACTGGGTAGAGCTCTTCGATTGCGAAGAGGGTGAGAATGATACAATTAAAATCATATACCGCGAATGGGCAGCCTTCGACAAGGATGGTATCCGATCGGTACAGTTTGATACCATCAATGTATTTCAACTGCCAGAAATCGAAGAAGATAATATTTATTGCAAGCAGAGAGATACGATTTATTGCGGGGTCGTAGAAGATTTTAAAGGCCCGTATTTCGTCATTCCTCAATTGGGGACGGGCGAGTGCGACACGGTCTGTGTACTTGATATGGTCAATGATGATGGAGATCGGAATCTTGAATTTATTCCAAGAAAATTTGATCCTAAATGTGGCCTGGATGTCTTTGTCAATACTGCCCGATTTGGTGATCTATGTGATCTCCAATACAAAGTAACCGTAGACATCAAACAGTTTTGCTTTGGGTCGCCTCAAGATATCTGTATCGTTTCTCCCTCAGCGGGCAATGACGGCAATGTAGCCGAGCAAGTAGAAGAAGGACTGTGGCGTTGTGAGTTTTGGATTCTGGATAAGGATACCTTGGGACCAGAATTAATTATTAAGAGCAAACCGGTTTTTGAAGGACCATTGGCTCCGGAATACTGGGTTTTTGAGTCAGGGACTACCAATGTCGATCTGGAAGACGACGAAGAAGAGGCTTCTGCCCAGCGCACTAATTATTTTGATTTCAGTCGGATTCCCTATTTACTAGAAATAAATGCACGCTCGCAGACGAACGGAATTGTTCCCGATAGAGCAAATACTGCTCGTATACTCAACGGCGGAACGTATGGCGCTGATGCCATGGCCACTTTCATCGCAGATGATTTTCATACCCTTGATCTGGCTTGGGATTTTGATCAGGAGAAAAAATCAGACGGCACCGCTTGCGTCAATATTGCATACTTCCTAAATGGTCGTGGGTATCGCTTTATCGAAGGAGAAGAGGAATGCAGTATGGACGAAGAAGCCATGGCTGCACTGAGCCAAGTTTCAGCAAGCATTTCACCCTTTGATCCGATTCAGGTCGTGGGCAGTCAGCTTGGATTTGCAAAAATCCCCTTGGCTCCCGGTGATGAATTAATTATTATGGCCCAATGGTTGTCAGATTCGAAATCTTCTTTCCGGCTTTATGGCCGAAATGTATTAAATACTTCGGCGGAGACCTGTGAAGCACATACCTACTTGCCACCGGTCATGGCTCAAGATGCTTGGAGCGGAATCAAACAGGTAAAAGCTTTGGTGGGAGAGTACGGTACATTCGAAATGGCCTACAATCCAGAAACCAAATGCTACGAGATGCATCAGTCCGTAAGGCTGCCGCATCGCTATGCACCTTATCGTGTAGTTTATGAGGTAGTGGATAGCTGCCATTTTACCAATATTGATAGCACGCTGGTCTTTGTAAAAGACCTGATACCTCCCGTGCCAGTGATCGACAAAGGGCTCACTATCGGAATTTCGGATAAGAAAATTTGGATCAATGCAGTTGATATAGATGAAGGCACTCTGGATAATTGTGACTTGAGTTTACTCGTAGCCCGCCGATCTGACTGGGCTACAAAATGCATCGATCTTTGCAACAACTATGATACCGTCTGTGCCGAAGATGATCATGAATTGCTTTTTAAGGCATCCTTGGAAACCGACAAAGAAGTCGATCAGGTGGAAGCGCGCTACGCCTCATATCTCGAGTGGTTGTCAACGGACAATGGGCCTTGCCGTCGACTCTTATACAATGCATGGCAGTATGATCTGATTAAAGAAGCTACCCTGCGTTGTTCTCCCGATTATTATAAGCACGATGCCGACAAATTTGCCGATGAGGTCTTGGCTTGTCGTGAATCTCTGGAAAATTGCTTTAAAAATATCTACACCGACCCGGTGGCGTTGCGACATGGTTCTCGTCTTACTCCGGACTTGGTGCGTACGTACGAGCAAATCGGTGGAGGCTGGAGCGATGAAGTGGTTTTTGATTGTGAAGATGTCTGCCAGCAAGTGAGCGTCGAACTATTAGCCATGGATTATTGGTGCAATTGGAGTACTGTTTGGACCAATGTATGGGTGGAGGATAAAACTCCCGTAGAAATACCAAAAGATGTGGTGACGGGTGAGACGATTTCCTGCGAAATCTACGCTGAAAAGAAATATACGTATCCTGGTGAAGACCACCGGGTAAGTCTGGAATATATTGTGCAGCAGGCCAATCAAAATGTGCGTGCTGCGGAGATATTGCTTGATGAAATATTAGGGGGTTATTGCAAGGCATGGCCCGGCTATGAAGCAGACACCTATGTGGATGCAGCCGGCAAAGACATTGATTGCAACATCGAACTCGTGGATAGTTTTTGTGAATATCTCACTGGATCTAAGCAAATCTTGGTCTACGATGAGCATCACGGATATGCTTGGGTTGATTCCACCTACGACGAGTGCGTAAAAAAACCAGAATTAGTAAAATTTCAAAAAGGAATTATTCTGCCGAATTGCGCTGAAAATGCTGTTTGCGAGCAGGATGTTTGGTACGAATTTAACCACTGTGGGGAGGGTGTGATCAAGCGTACCTTTAAGATCTATCGCAGCTGTGGGGATGAATTTTATGAAGAATATCCCCAACACCGCGAAGATCCCGACACGGTCTACCGAACACAATTAATTTATATCCGGAGTAAATGTGATCTCAACAAGTATGCCTATATCGTGCCGGAAAATATTGAGATTCTGAGCTGCAATTTGGAATACGACGAACTCGGAAATGTTGTTGGAGATGCCGGGCCTAAAAATACTGGAACTCCAGCATATAAATATCCTGAAGATTGTCGTCAGATCGGAATTGCGCACAGCGATAAGGTTTTCAAGATATTAGATGGAGCAGAGGAAGTTTGCTACAAAATAAACCGGACCTGGTACTTTGCTGATTGGTGTGCGTCGGAGTATACGGAAGGTCAGCTATGGTGGCGAAACGATGCTGTGAGTTATGACTCATGTGTCCAGACGATTTGGATTAAGGATACGGTGCCACCACTCTGTACAGTGGTCGTGCCAGAAGAGACCAATGGCGTGATCGAGGTGAGCAGCTGCCTCTATGATTTTAGCCCCTTGGTGCAAGTGGAAGAATCGTGTGGTATAGAGTCATATACCTACAAACTCGAAATACTTGGCAAGGATGGAATCTACGAAGTGGACCGCACTGGTGCCGGAGAAGATGTTGGAAATGCGGCTGAATTTCAGGTTACAATTACGGATCTGGAACCAAGCAATACATACCGACTGAAATTGATCCTCATAGATGGGTGTGCAAACGAAGGCATTTGTACCTATGATTTTGAATTGGTGAGTGCGAAAAAACCAACACCGATTTGTCTTTCGCAGGTCACTGCCGTGCTTAATCCTTGGGATACGAATCAAGATGGAAATATTGATACTGCGGTGGCTACCATTTGGGCACACGAATTTAATCGCAGCAGTCACTTGGTTTGCGGCGATGAGGAGTTGCTATTTAAATTGGATTTACTGGACGGTATTGGTGACGATACTCATATGGATGACGATACGATCATGGAAGTGGGATGTCGACATATTGGTGATCAGCCGGTAAGGCTGTGGGTGATCAGCATGCCAAGCAATACCTACGATTATTGCGACGTAAACCTAACGGTGCAGGGTGCCACTGAAGGTTGTCCCAATAGGACAATGACTGCCGTGACAAGAGAAGAAACAAAGAACGCCCAGGGAAGTGAAAAATATCAGCCGATGGGAGGGGGGTCTCATTTTATTCCACAAGATTTGGATGTTCCTGCTGTAGCCGAGCCGAAAGTAGAAAATGCTCAGGCTTGGCCGAATCCGTTTACAGATCAATCGCATATTACATTTGGTCATCTTGTCGATGGAAAGGTAACTATTCAAATCATGGATAGTCGAGGTCGGCAAACGGGGCGGATTTCGAGGGATTTTTCTAAGGGGCCACATGAAGTCACTTTACAGAAGAATTTATTTCCAACGGCCGGCGTATATCACTGCCAGTTGATCGCAGAAGATCAAATTTGGATGCTCAAATTGGTAAAGCTTTAGGAGCGCTACAAGAAATTAGTTTGGTAGAGGGTCTCCGAAGATGTTTGGGGATCCTTTTTTTTAATTAATAATGTGTCGGATAGCAGAAAGAAAATGGCCAGCGATGGAAGGGGGTTCGCCTAGTTTTTAAGATCTTACGTAAAATTTAGTCTGCATGTCGATTGCTGTATTTCCTGGATCTTTTGACCCGATCACAAGCGGGCACGTGGACCTTGTGAAGCGAGCCATCCCATTGTTTGGGGAGATTGTCGTGGCAATTGGTCAAAATAGCTCCAAGGACTATCTCTTTTCAGTGGAGCAGCGCAAGGCATGGTTGGAGGAAGTCTTTGCCAATGATGGCAATGTCCGGATTGGGTACTATGAAGGGCTCACTGCCGACTACTGCAGAGAAATTGGTGCTTCATACATGATCAGAGGATTGCGCAATGCCTCTGATTTTGACTACGAAAAGACCATCTCTCAACTCAACAACATCATTGGGAAGAACCTGGAGACGGTATTCTTCATCAGTCGCCCGGAGTTTTCGCACATCAGCTCTACGATTGTCAGAGAGATCATTAAGGGTGGGGGAGATGTGACGCCGTTTGTGCCTCCTAGCGTAAAAATATAGGAAGAAGCTGCGCTGAGGAAAGGCTTCGCGAGGAAGACGCTGCGCGGAGGAAAGGCTTCGCGAGGAAGGCTTCGCGAGGAAAATGCTGCGCTGAGGAAATGCTTCGCGAGGAAGACGCTATGCTGAGGAAAATGCTTTGCGGAGGAAAATGCTTTGCGGAGGAAATGCTTCGCGAGGAAGACGCTATGCTGAGGAAAATGCTTTGCGAGGAAAAAGCTGCGCGGAGGAAAATAGAGGTTATTCTTGCATAAACGGA
>CAJQNM010000572.1 GCA_905479665.1 uncultured Saprospiraceae bacterium | reverse complement strand
AAGCGATCGTGAAAGTGTTGTAATACCTGAAGACGCAAGGGACCTGACGGAATCACCAGTGCACCCTTGTGTCTCCATATTCCATGAATGTATTTTCCAAACGATTTAAAATATCCTACCTTGCGAGCAGGTATAAGCGATGGTGCGGTATCCCAGGAATCTAGTAATTTGCAAAGGGTATCATCAGCTTGCATCGCAGGTAAAGTTTCCAGATCGATTAGAGAATCATCAGAGATTAGATTAACACGAGGAGCATTCGTATCGAAGTTGTGGTGGCAGGCAGGACAGATCATCTTTGCAAAGTCTGGACGCCTGCTCAACCAATCGGCAAAAGTATTACGTGCACCGGGCAGATATTCAACCTCAAACTCAAACTCCTGTAAAGCTTGTATCCATCTGACTTGGCGTGCACTAAGATGAAGCTGGTCCTGCATATGCTCTAGACTGCGATGATCCACGTATGCCAGAAAAGGAACACCATGCAGGTAGAGACGGAATCGACGGATAAAGTCATGCAGAGCTAAAAATTCACGCTCATGTACAGGGTAGCTAAGTTCAGAAGCAATCAGTTTCCTTGACCAATAAGAGATGATTATCGTTTTGCCCTCTTGATCACGCTGGCCCAGCCAACCACCTATAGCGAAATCCGAGGCATCAGTTGTAATAAAGGTAGCAGGACGGTCGCCATCAAAATAACCCAAAACTGGAGATGTCGATAAATGGTACTGTATAATCCTCATAATGGACTGATGGTTCACATTCCAAGATTCTCGATTGTTCTTCATTGTGAGGCGATAAAGAGGCACGGCAATATCAGCAAGCCATGGGACAAAGTCTTGGAAGAACCTAACCGATCCCATAAATTCCTGTACATATTTTGCCGACGGGTACTCAGGTGCTTTGGGGGGATAATCGCACATAGCAGCAATTTGTGAATCAGCAATAGAGAACCCATCCACACCAACGTCTACACCACAGAATGGAAGTTCCTGTTTCATAAACACACATTTCGAGAGCTTTACGTGTAGGTTATTATCCTGTAATCTCTGGAAAACACGTCCGATGTCCAGGAGATGTTGCTCACGAGTGCTCGAGTATATTAAACAGTCATCCACGTAATAGACGACACATTGATCCACCAAGTCAAAGAAGATACGATTCATAACTTTCATGAATGCGGCAGGGCTATTTGAAAGGCCAAAGGGACTCACAGTGTATTCAAAAAGTCCGAAGCGTGTCTGAAAGGCTGTTTTATGGCAGTCATCGGGGTGAATACGAACCATGTGAAAGGCGTCGTTAACATCCACCGTCGATAGATAGGAGGAACCTCTCACACGTTCCCTCATCTCGGCATGTGCTGGTAGCGGGGTCCGGTCCTTCACGGTCGCCTTGTTGATCTCTCGATAATCGATGCACATTCTGAGGCCACCATCCTTTTTCCTAGCAAACAAGATGTTGGCTCCATATTGGCTAGAAGATACACGTATATAACCACGGTCCAAAAGATCACGTAGTTTCGCGACCAATGCATCGTGCTCAATTGTAGATAACCGGCGCAATGGCCGAGCTCGAACATTTGCATCAGGTTTAAGGGTAATACGTTGATCTTCTGGACGTTCTGGGATATCATTGAAATGTGGAGGATCGGCCAAAACTGTATCTGCAAAGGGCTCCAATATTTCAACAAGGTCAGGGTCGAGGGTGGACATAAATTCCCTCATTTGCTCCGAGTTTTTGAGGGGTTCCTCCGGGAAGTGTTCCTGATTGCCGGCGAGCTCCTCTAAAACCTGATTGACATTGACGCGAAATACATCCGACCCGTTCTTAATCCTTTCCAGCTCACGCAATGAACATAGTCGAACAGGAGAGATACCGTTCTTGCATAGATTATGACCGGTTCCATACCATTGATGCAAGGTTCCAGACGAGGATATGAACGAGAAACGGTGATTTGCCCAATCCGCATTCCGAATGATAATCCCACTGAAAAACGGTAGACCAAAAATCACGTCCTCTGCTATCGGACCAACAGCAAAGGTCAACTCCTTGCAAAATCGGTTTACACGGACACGAACTGTGCATTGGTTAGCAAATAAAACTTCCGAATCGTCTGCCATCCGTACACCCTTTGGAGCTACTGGTATCAAAGGCAGATTATGTGCACGGGCGAATTCCTCGCTCATACAAAGACCATCGCAACCCGTGTCAGCAAGAATATTCGCGTTGACAGAAAAGGGTACAGTCGACGCGTCTGATTTCCCTTGGGAGACTGTTCCTGAAAATAGCATTCTATTGCCGGGTCCAGACCAGACAGGCCATGTATCATGATCATCTGTGTCAGCCTCGTTTACTGTCTCGGGCGGAGTAGCAAGTTGAGACGCATGAGGCTTCCAAGGGCGGGAATCGTCGATTCTGTCAAGCAAAGGTGAGTCCGTATAGTAGGGCTGTATAAACGGTGGCATATGTTCATCCTCCACAACCAGAGAACAGTCATCAAATGAACTAGTAAGAGGTTTAGATGTGGCTTCTGGAATATTCTGTGAACAATTGAACGTAACAACTGGTGGCAATGATTCATCTTCCACGATCACAGCGCAGTCTTCAAAATAATCAGGCTCGTCAGGAGAGAAATGAACCGATAATGGTCTGGTAGAGATTCCTTTAGCAGCGGCAGCGTAAGAAAGAGTCGATTCGGTACTAACGTTTTTATTTCCTTCCCCCACTAAGCTACTATCATCAAGAAATGATTTCACTATAGGTTTAGATGGGGGAAGAAAAGTTCGAACCTTTCCCGGATTCTCGGCCTTGAACTTTGCGAGTCTGGCACAATCACGAATCATATGCCCCAATTCACGGCAAAAGAAACAACCGCCATTCTTAAGAAGCCAAGTCTTGCCACTCTCGGTAAGAG
Source organism: uncultured Saprospiraceae bacterium (assembly GCA_905479665.1). GTDB lineage: Bacteria > Bacteroidota > Bacteroidia > Chitinophagales > Saprospiraceae > CAJQNM01. The sequence continues at coordinate 1,123 of CAJQNM010000572.1, read as the reverse complement.
GTCCCTTGCGAAATTCCTGTGGAACAGTCGTGGTAGCCGAACCAGATATTGGGCGAGTAACGGTGTTAACAATAGGCGTTGTTGGTGTTGCCTTTGGGGTGTGCATATCCAGAATCACTGCCGTCTGGACAACCCACTCATCAGTAACGGGTTCCTTCACACGAGAGCAATGTGCCTGGTGCATATCAAACGCCTTGCGAGCTTCCATGCGGATTCTTGGGTCAAGAGAGTTCACAAATGCTTCCTGGATCTCATGATTAAGGCCCTTGTGGTAGTCAATTCGTTTTGCAATCTTCTGAAGCAGCCGGAAGTAAGCGCGCACATCCAACTTGCTAGTTATTTGCGTTTGTGACAAGAGTTCGCGTTTGGCTACATCGCTATCAATGGAAAGGGCACGTCGTGTCTTAATCCAATCCTTGAATTCTTCATAGGTCAAGATCTGAGGTTCCACTTTATCCATATCATCCAAGGTTTCATCACACATTTTTGTTCGTGTGAGTGCCAAAGATTGAGCACTATTGAGTTTGGGATCACAAAATTCAATCAGGGATTCCACGCGTTTCAGAAAGATTTCGATGTCGGATTTTGTAGCATTATCTTCCAGCTGTGTAATTGCCGCAAAGATAGCCTTTTTCACAATTGGATCAGTACCTTCAAGGTTTTGGTCCAAAGTCGCTTTTGGTGCAATAGGGAGCTTTCCAGAACGTTTTTCAGTCAAAATTGCAGCCAGGTTCAAACGAGCGATTTCAGCAACTAGGGCATCGTTCTCTTCTTTTAGCATTGCATAATTTCCGGTTTGTATCGCACTATTGGACTGCAGAGTTTCAATTTGTTCATTCAAGTCCCGGACACTGGCACGTGAAGGTTCGTGCGAGAGCCCAGGAGGTACATAGTTTTGGTCAAGTAGGACGTTGTCGGGTGTGGACCCAAAAGATTCGTCTTCAGTTTGGTTGTTGTTCATAACAGAGCAGCTTTGTTTTATCTGGAGTAACAAGGTTAGAGCTTTAGTAAGTATATTACCTGGAGTAACAAGGTTAGAGCTTTAGTAAGTAAAGCTGCTAACCTGTCACTCCATTATCGTCCTACTTATACTAATCTTCTCTTATACTCTTCTCTTCTCTCT
>CAJQNM010000571.1 GCA_905479665.1 uncultured Saprospiraceae bacterium | reverse complement strand
AATCCAATCGGCGATGACCTTCACCACCCAATTCCCATTTGCGCTCGTCATAGATAGCCTCACGAAACTCCTGCTGACTCATGCCGGATAAGGGCTGAGTTGGCTCAAAAGCACGCTCGCGCACTGCGTTGATATATTGATAGGCTCCGTCGGGACCACCCAACTCATTTTCGGCTTCTGCAGCCATCAGATAAACATCGGCAAGTCGAAAAATGATTTTATTGTCTCCGTGATTACCTCGTGGTGAATTGATCTGATCAAGATTCCACATCTTGGGCATGTAGGGAAAATTAAGCTCGTAGCCCAGATAGGATGTCACAATATTTGATTCTCGCCTTAAATCGTCTAGCGGAAATTTATTGACATAGTCTGGTAAGGGAATAGATAAACCGTATCCAGTGAAGCCTTCGTTGCGACCACTCAATGCGTCACTCAGCGGGTCACGATCTACACTATTCTTTGGCTCATCGCGAATACGTGGAGTAAAGTGATCGGGCCAATCATCGGGAGCAATGTCCTTGACAAAATCCATGGACCAAATAATTTCGCTATTGTATTCATTGTCAGGCGCAAAAACATCAGCATAGCTATCAAGAAGTTGGTGTGATGAGTTATTTATTATTTCTACAGCTTTGTCTCGTGCTTCTTGCCACTGTTGTTGGATAAGATGGATTTTTGTAATCACAGTTGCGGCGGTCCACTTTGAAATACGACCTCCTTGGGGAAATTGATCTGGCAGTAGGCCTTGTGCCTCGCTTAGGTCATTAATTATATCTGTCCTGATCTCCCCTTTATCTGTGCGTGGCAGTTGGCGAATCTCCCCAATAGTCAAGGGTTCGCGATAGAAAGGTACGTCACCCCACAGGTTGGTGAGGTGGTAGTACGAGTAGGCTCGCATAAAGAGTGCCTCCCCACGTAATTGATTTTGTGCAAATGAGGTGAGATTTTCATTGCCTTCGATACTCGCAAGAATGGTGGTTGCATTTAGAATAACTGAGTAGAGATCTTGCCAGGTCAGAGGTGCTCCGGCACCTTGGGAGATGGCCCCAATACTTCCTTCATCTAGTGTATAGTTTTGGATGGCTTCAACCTGTCCAAAAGCTCGGTTTGGTCCGATGACGTCTGCGCCATTTTCATAAAAGCGATCCAGTCCGATTTTTTCATGTAGAGAATTACTTGAATAGATTGTATAGAGCCCATTCACTGCCGAAAGGACTTCTGCGTCAGAATTAAAAAAATTGGTTGGAGAGACGAGAGCCCGCGGATCCTCTTCGAGGTAGTCACTGCATCCGGCGGTTGTCAAAATCAATAGAGCTCCTATTCCTATGGTAATTTGTCGAGGAAAATATTTCATGATATTCACTTTATTGGTTATGGGATTAAAGATTTACTTTGATGCCTCCGGTAATCGTGCGTGCACTGGGATATTCTCCTTGAGAGAAACCCTGAGTCACATTGCCACGGCCAAACATACTCGTCTCTGGATCGGTCAATGTAAAATCACTTAAAACAAATAGATTGGCCCCGGCCAAGAAAACATTTAGGTTATCAATGCCCTTCCAACCCCACTCTTTGATCGGCAAATCCCAGCCGAGACGCACGTTTTTGAGTCGCAGATGCGATCCATTCTCTATGTTTTGCGAGTTATTGGGTATTTCGGATAGTGCAGCCACGGCTCCCGCACGAGGAATATCTGAAGTTGGATTCTCTGGTGTCCAGCGATTTAGTGTCGAAGCATACTTGGTTCGTTCTGATCGACCAAAAAAAGCTGTTTGCGTCAAGCTATTGAACACTTCATTTCCAGAAGTACCCTGAATGAATATTTCTAGACTTAAGGTCTTGTATTGTAGCGTGTTTTGAAAACCATAGATAAAATCAGGTTGCGGGCTGCCTTGAATGACAAGGTCATCTTCGGTAATTTGACCGTCGTTGCTGATGTCTTCAAAACGAGGGCCACCAACATCCTGACCCAGAATTCCGGAAGCATCAATCTCTGCCTGATTTTTCCAAGTACCCAAATAGTTTACGCCGACAAATACAGGGGCAACTTCACCGACGATAAGTCTACCACCTGGTCCACCTTGGCCGGAAGCGGAAGGATCTACAATATCGATCACATCGACACCTCCAAGGTCGACAACTCTGTTTCTGTTGCCAGAGAGTGTAAGAGTTGTTGACCATTGAAAGTCTCCTTGAGCCACGTTGACACTGTTGACAAGTAGCTCAAGGCCATTATTCCTAAGTTTGCCAAGATTTTGTAACTGACTTACAAATCCCGTTTGTCTTGGTATCTGCACATTCAATAATAGATCTCGGGTCTCTTTCGTATAGTAGTCAATCTCTAGAGCCAATCGACCCTTCCAAAAACTCATCTCGAGTCCAACATCAAGTTGCTCTGTCGTCTCCCAAGTTAGATTTTCGTTGGCGGGCCTGCCCAAGATGACTCCTGCCTGCTCGTTGCCCTCAAAAGTTGTGTTGGCATTGTTGAGCAGTGCCAGAGTTCGGTATGAAGGGATCGCTTGACTGCCGGATATTCCATAGCTGGCGCGCAATTTTAAAGCATCAAAAATGCCAAGATCTCGGATGAATCTTTCTTCTGATAGTCTCCAGGCAAAAGCCGCCGAAGGGAAAAATCCATATTGATTGCCCTCTGCAAAACGAGAAGATCCATCTACTCGACCTACCACCGTGAAGAGGTATTTATCTTTTAAAACATAATTTGCCCTGCCCAGCCACGATACGAGTTGAAAGGCATTGTAATTTGAGGAGACTTCATTACGATTGGGATTTGATCCAAAACCTAGATTATTAAACCCAGTAATATCGTTTGACAATTCGAACGAACCGGCGGAGCTGGTTTCAATTTCAAATTTTTGCAGAGTAAACCCCGCCAGTAAATTTAGGCGATGATCGTCACCCAGATCGGTGGAATAACTGACCGTATTTTCATTGATATAGCCCACGCTAGAAGACGTGGACACGAAGGCATCTCCACCACGATTTATGACTGCATTTTGCGGAAGAGCACCGGGATTAAATCGATTTATTTTATTGCTATTGATCTCCGGACTAAACGTAGACCGAATAGTCAACCCTTCGATCGGACTTACTTCCACATAGAACGTGCTTAGTAGGTTCGACACACTGCTGTGATTTTGCCGAAGTGTCAAGTCTGCCTCAGGGTTGGTTTGTATAGATGCGGATACCGGATTCTCCACCGTAAAGACCCCATCTGCATCACGAATAGCTCTGCTCGGCAAGTGATCCCGAAAGAGTTGACTGATTCCAGTCTTGCTGTTTTCCTGGCGAATGCGTGAAGCATTTAATCTAAATCCTGTTTTGACCCAGTCTGACAATTCATAGTCAAGATTAGCGCGGAAAATATATTTTTGGATTCCTGAATTACGGATGATTCCATCCTGATCGAAGTAATTGCCAGAGATGTAGTAATTTATTTTTTGATCTGATGAGACTCCTGATAGCGACAAGTCAAAATTTTGGACCATTGCTGAACGAGTGGCCTGGTCAATCCAATTCACATCAGGTACGCTACTCGGATCGGCAAAAGGCAAGGCGGCTCCACGAAACTCAGCGTCCTCATTGGAATATGCTGCGTGTTGCGGTCCAGTGAGAAAATCGGTCGATTCTAACATACTCTGGTTACCTCGATAATAACCCGCTGAAATCTTAGGCTTGCCCCCAACTACTCCTTTTCCGTCTTTTGTCGTAACTAAGATGACACCATTGGCGCCACGAGTGCCATAGATCGATACAGCAGTGGCATCTTTAAGGATGTCAAGAGACTTGATGTCATTGGTGTTTATATTATTGAGATTGAAGTCTTGGCCCACAATAACTCCATCAATGACCCAGAGCGGTTCGTTATTCCCTTGGATCGAATTTCCTCCCCGGATGCGAATCGAAGTCGCTGCCCCGGGTTGACCACTTACCGCACTTACTTGCACACCAGGCGCACGGCCCTGTAGCATCTGATCTACACGTGCACTGGGAATACTTTCCAGGTCACTGGCATCAATTTTACTGACTGATCCCGTGAGGTCTCGTTTCTGTTGGACACCATAGCCGACCACCACAATCTCCGACAGCTGAGAGGCAGATTCCAGAAGTACCACATCGAAATCCGTGCCCTGACTGATATCAACAGTCTGGTTCTCATAACCGATATAGCTTACTGTTAGTGCAGTTGCATCGTCCGGCACATCCAGAGAAAACTTTCCATCTATATCTGCAGTGGTTCCGATGCTGGAACCTTCGACGATTACCGTGGCTCCGGTCAAGGGAAAACCATCAGCGTCCTTGATGGTGCCAGTGATGGGTTTAGCATCAAAACGCATCTGTTGTGGAGAATGAACTTCGTAGGGTTCAGTCATGCGATCGAACGCCAAGCTCCAAGGTTCGGCTTGGCTTTCTGCGCTCTGAGTGGAATCAACTGCCAATGCGCTTTGAGTGAATAGTATACATAGGAGCAGGGCTGTTCCCAATGCACGTAAACTAGACTGCATAGTATAGTAGTTTAATGTTATAGACTTTCTCCCGGGGCCATCGGCCATCGGCAGGCTTTACTTTCAACAGTTGCGGCCGGAAACGATAAAAGCGACTATCAAGACCTTCATTTGGTCGATAGTAAACAAACACATTCTAGATCGCATTTCTTACAAGCGAAGGATCATTTGAGACGTGGATACCAAAGTAGTACCTGTGTGTCCATTCCTATAAGATAGGAAATTGCCGATTATTTCAGGAATGCCATGTTGAAAATGAGAGAATTAATTTAGATGAAATGATCAAACCTTATTAGATTCGATAGAGCGATAATGAGGTGACAGCTTCGTCCAGCGAACTTGTGGAAACAAAAAAAAAGGCCAACCCACCGGGGCCGACCTTTTTATTCCATTAAATATTTCTCTACCTCTTAACTCCGCTTAGCCTTTATCCCACATCCAATCGCCTTGGTCATCGCTGGATCTGGATTTTCTCCTTTTCCGATCGCATCAACTGCTGCTTTGACATAATTAATTTTTACATCATCTGCATTTTGTGGGCTGTCATCGATGCCACCGATGTAGCGGACTTTCATCTCTTTATCCACAACAAATACGTGGGGAGTTTTTGTGGCACCAAAGGCCGGATAAATATCCTGAGCCTCGTCAAATACATATGGATAGTCAATCCCATTTTCAGTGGCGCGCGTCTTCATGGCCGCAAAACTATCGCCTGGTTTCTGTTCTGGATCATTGGGATTTATCGCCAATATGGGCCAACCTT
>CAJQNM010000570.1 GCA_905479665.1 uncultured Saprospiraceae bacterium | reverse complement strand
GAATAGAACAAGAGCGGATTCCCCTCTCTGCGATCGCAGTCCTGGATACGGCATAGTATGAGTGTGTGATCTCCGGCTGGCACCATCTCGGCAATTTCTGTACTGTACCAAGCCAAGCAATCCTTGATCAGATGTACCTCTAATTGCTGCTCAAAATCTTCGTGGAGCTCCACTTCTTCATCGCCAGCATAATGACGGGAGTGATCAATCTGAGCATCAGATAGTATACTGATGCCCACCTCAGCATTTTGTTGAAGAAACTCAAGTAGAACCGCTTCATTCTGCACCGAAAACAGCACCAGTGGTGGGTCTAAGGATACCGATAAAAACGAATTTGCGGTCATGCCATGCACCTCTCCATTTGGCTTGACGACGGTCACCACAGCGACACCCGTAGCAAAAGCTCCCGCTACATGGCGTAATTTAAGGGGATCTATTGTCGCTTCCATGGTTGCGAATATAAGGCAACAATCTCACCTTGCCGTCCAGCCCCCATCGACGGAGATGATGGACCCTACCATGTAGTCTGAAGCCGGGCTTGCGAGTAGAATAGCTACCCCCTGTATCTCTTCCAGCTTACCCCAACGACCCAGTGCTGTTGCACCAACAATAAATTTCTTCGCCTGCTCGCTCTCCGCGATCGGAATATTCATCTCGGTGAGGAAGGGACCTGGACAGATAGCATTGACTTGGATATTGTGGGGCGCCAACTCGAGCGAAAGTGCTCGGGTCATCTGCACCACTGCTCCTTTACTGGAAGCATAGGGGGTTCGATCTTCCAATCCGACCAAACCCAGTGCACTTGCAATGTTGATCACCTTCCCTGATCCCTGCGCTTTCATCATTGGAACCACTGCTCGCGTAGGCAGCCAAGTCCCCAATACATTGACATCCATCACATTCTGAAACTCACTTTGCGCCAGCACATCGATCGCGCCTCGCACATTGATTCCCGCATTGTTGATCAGAATATCGATCTGTCCCCAAGTACCTTGCACCTGGCGAGCCATCTCTGCCATGGCTTTTTCATCACGTACATCTGCCGAAATCGCCAAGCAGTCCGTTCCATATTCATTGGCAATCCTTGTCGCCGCCTCCTCCCCTTCCTTTTGGTTACGATTCACCAAGGCAACTCTGGCACCAGCCGAAGCCAGTCCTTCTGCCATGGCAAATCCCAAGCCCTTTGATCCGCCCGTAATGATCGCTACCCGATCGGTCAATTTAAAACTATTGATGCCAGCTAATTTTTCCATGTTCAATATTTTTCCGTCCCATGATAATAAATATCTTCGAAGGAAATTCTTGATAAACGAGCTTGAACTCAAAACTCTCCTGAGATGGGAACGTTATCATTCATTATTGAACCAAATTTAAGATATGACAACAGCAGAAGTAGTAGATCGGCTCAAAGCAGGAAATGACAGATTCGTAGCCGACCAATTGGATGGGAAGCTCCAAGACAGCTCACGTAGGGATAGCCTCACGACAGGTCAGCAACCCTATGCCATTGTGTTAAGCTGTGCCGATAGTCGCGTAGTGCCTGAGCTGGCATTCGACACAGGTCTGGGAGAGCTCTTTGTGGTACGTGTAGCTGGCAATGTTGCCAATGCCTCATCTATTGCAAGTATTGAGTATGCGGTGGCCCACTGTGGATCGGAAGTGATCGTCGTCATGGGTCACCAAAGTTGTGGGGCCGTGACTGCAGCTGTTGCTGGTGGTGACAACGGCCACAACATTAATCATTTATTGGCACACATCACACCAGCTATTCAAGCATCTGGAGAGGGTGCAGAGATAGATGACATCGTGCGCAAAAATGCCCAGATGACCGCAGATGATTTGCAAGCAAGGTCAAAGATAATCGGAGATGCAGTGGCAAGTGGCTCTGTGAAAATCCACCCTGCCTACTATAATCTGGATTCAGGGAAAGTAGATTTCCTATAATCGTTGGTTTAAACCAACGGAATGTCTCAGGGAATAGCTAAAAAACACGATCTCATTCCGAGGCGGCTTCAGCCCCTTGAACTTCGCCAACAATGGGTTAAGACCCCATTGGAAGGAGTCGGTGCTCATTTAGCAAGAGGGTTTACTATTAAGAATATTAATTTTCAGTATTCTCTGCAATGGATCTAAAGTTTAAAATTATGGCGCTATGAATAAACAGATATGGCTGTTGCCGATATTATTCTTGGCTATAAAAGTCGATGCACAACATTTCAATATTCACAACCCCCTTTCTCTTCCCAACAAAAGCCAACAGTCGATCGTCAAACAGCGTATCGGGTATACTGATATATCCATAACGTATCACAGTCCTGGGGCCAATGGCAGAGAAGTGTGGGGCGGTCTTGTACCGTATGGAAAGGTTTGGCGCATCGGAGCCAACACCAATACAACCTTTACCGTCACCGATGCCGTAGAGATTGGTGGGCAAGATCTACCAGCTGGCACCTATGGCCTTCATTTGTTGCCCGAAGAAGATCAATGGACCTTTATTTTCTCAAAGAATCACACCTCATGGGGAAGTTATTTTTATCAAGAGGGAGAAGATGCTTTGCGGGTCACGGTCATGGCCGAGGAAGCACCAGAAGAAAGGAACTGGATGAACCTAGATTTTCATGAGCGCGAACGGGGTGAGACTTCTGTGGTATTGACATGGGCAGACAAGAGAGCTCGATTTAATGTCAGTCTCGACATTGATTCGATTGCATTGCTAAATATTCGTAATCAACTGCGCTCAGATGCCTATTGGGAGTGGTTTAGCTGGTGTCAAGCAGCTGACTATTGCGCCCAATATGAGATTAATACAGAGGAGGCTTTGGAGTGGATAAACCGATCCATCGAAATGCAGGAGAACTTTAGTAACTGGGATGTGAAGGAAAAACTATTGCGCCAACAGGGAGATATCGAAGGGGCCCAGCAAGCGATCGCCAGGGCGATCGAAGTGGGTAGCGATGTGCACCTTGAGCGCTACGGTCGCCGGCTCATGCAACAACAAAAATATGAGCGGGCCATATTTGTATTCGATCAAGCTATCCAGAAGAACGAGCAATATTGGCGAGCTCATTTTAATAAAGGAAGGGCACTGCAAGCCATGGGATCTGAAGATCAAGCTCAGACAGCTTTCAAGGCAGCACTTATCAGTGCACCTGAAAAGAATAAGAAACAAATCACCGACTTAATTAGGTCGTAGGGTATTGATGATGCAACGATGCATAATCCCAATCTATTCATTAGATTATCTGCTACAAGCCAAAATACCCGCGAACTCAAGGACGTCCTGCAATTTTCCTTCTCACCGTAAGAATGCCTACGATTGCGAGG
>CAJQNM010000569.1 GCA_905479665.1 uncultured Saprospiraceae bacterium | reverse complement strand
CAAGATTCGGATGCACACGGCTGAAGAGCCACTGATTCACTGGTGATAGAAAGATGCGCTTCAGGATCTTATAGCCGCGATCTCCGGGGCCGAGACCGTCGCCATGACCAATGAGAAATCTCTTATTGCCAAAGGTCCTTTCGATAGGATCGTGATGCACCGGGATACCCAGCTCATCCGTGAGATAATTCTTCAACCACATATCGTGGTTGCCTGAAAAGGCCTCGACAATGATGCCCTCATCGACCAACTCGGCCAACTTGCCCAAAAAGCGCACATACCCTTTGGGCACCACTGAGCGATACTCATACCAGAAATCGAACATGTCTCCGACGAGCATGATATGCGTAGCATCGTTCCTGATGCTTTCCAACCAGCGTACGATCTGTCGCTCACGCTCTATGGTGGTAAGACGAGCATCAAGTCCCAAATGAAAGTCGGAGGCAAAATAGACTTGTTCCATCTCGTACAAAGTACAAAATCAGGCTACCAGTCAATCTGCTACCCACCAGGTGGGCTTGGTCAATGTAGAGTTTTGGTGCTCCAGGCAATCGCCACAAGGAAAAGCCGGCCCCATAGGTACAGGTATCAGGCAAAAAGGTGTCGGATTGCCAGCTTCATCAGGTGAAATGTAGAGGTGGCTGGTGTCTTGTGTTGTGGCATAAAAGAATCCAAAAATCTCTCCTGGTGGATCTTCCGAAACATATGTATAGTTGGTACTCAATCTGCCTGCAGTGGGTTCAAACTGCCCACCGCTGCGCTCCACCACGGTCTCCAGATTTTGCCAGTACTTGAGTGCTGTGCTGCTGAGACTTTCTCTCATGGCAACTGCGTAGTACCCTTCAGCCATAAAAGGACTTAAACTCAAACTAAGGAGGGGCACTGTTCCCACACCTGTTACGACATTAGTGTCAAAGACTCGGACATTGGTGATGCCTCGATTGTTGGTCAGATAGCACACTTGGTCCAGATCGTCTTTAAGCCTAAAAGTCTCCTGCATGTCCCATCGCATCCTGGCATTAGCATTCGGTTCGCTTGATGCTTGAGTCACTCTACCATCGATCTGAAACACTTGGGTACGCACCAGACCTAAAGAAGGGTCGATCCGCTCCACTTCTACCAAAGATTTTTCCAGATTGCTCTCTCCTGAAAGACTCCAAAGTGGTTCGAAATCAGATTCGATCACTGATCCATTTATTGTCGTGATCACTAAACGAAATTGAATTCCATCACTAACCGCAAAATTTGGATCCTCAATCTCAAGAAAATAAATGCCTGTACCCCGTTGAGGTATTTCAATATGGTCACCTTCGCTGTTCTCCAACCAGACACTTTGCATCGAAATACGCTGCCGGGAATTTAGATCGTAGTTAAATAAGCGTTCTGCCAGCATGCGTAATTGAGGAGGAGAACTAGCCACCAATTTTGCATCGATAGAAATGCCCTGGGCTACCCCTGCATCAAGTTTGAGATCCAGCGGATCGAGGCAAGCAGAGATTGCCAAGAGCGGTACAAACCAAAACCACGTGCCTATCCGCATTCCTGTGTTAGTTTATGCTCTGAAAAGTAGCTGACCCTTCTCCCAAGCGACCTTCTGCATCGACCACCACGACCTTGATGAGAAAGCGACTGAGGTCATCTGTTTGGTTGAAACTGAGGTTTGTTGATCCAGTAGCGTCTGTCTGGCTATCATCTGCCCAATGCAAGACCGGAGCAAAGGAAGGTTGCTGATCGGGAAGGCTTGGAGTAGATATGAGAAACTCAGCCCTTGGTTGCAATCCAGAAATAGCAAAAACATCTTCGCGATCGGCTTTTGGTACCTCAATATCTTTAAACTTGGTCTTAATCCGCACCACTCCACTTATGCCTAGTGCCTTAAACTGCGAGAGTAATTTCTTAGGCTGCAGAAAAAGCTCCATCGTCTCGATGGGACTGGCCGACATGCGCGCAGCAAAGTCAGCATCTCGCGTGGCTTTGTCATCAATGATGAAAAGAGGGGGGCCGTTGAGATAGGTATTCTTTGCAGCACGTCCACTCGGATTGTACATACTAGCTGTGTACAAACTGTCATCATCTAGAGAAAAACTCAGGGCCGACATCAGCTCGTTAAAGAAACTGCTCACGGTCTCAAACGACTCATACTCATCCATGATATAGGTGGCATCCGGATCCAGTTCCTGCACAGGATGCACGATTGCTTGGGCATTTAGAATGGTTTCCTGGGTATCGTAGTATTGGTAAATCTTCTTGCGTAGACGACTCCAATTCATGTATTCAAGCACACTGTTTGTATATTTTAAATCTTGCGAGATCGGATCAATTTTGGGTTGATCAAGCTCGACGCGGATCTTACTTTCCTCTCGGTGGTAACCTAAGAACTGAATAGGCTTTGACCCCGAGAAATCTGGAAACTTCAAAATGAATCTGCCATCTGAAAATGACTTGGTGTAATAGATACGATTGTCCGTACCGGAGTACCCTCCCAAAACATTGAGCGCAACCGGCTCACCAGTTTCTTGTCGAAATACAGTGCCTTTAATAAAGACGCTATTTTCCAATTCTTGCAGATTAAAGCGATCGAGTTCTTTGCCTCGAAATACTGTCTGGGCATAGGGCATCCCGGCAAATAATTCAGCATCCGTAACAGAGACCGAGACATCACCTGCGATGGCCTGCCCTTCCTCATCCGCGACTTTGATCATAGTGACTATGGCATCACGCAACTTTATTTGATCCTCGATCTGAGCAGAGACCTTCAGGTCTCCTGCACTGCTTGGGGCCTCCGCGACATCACTGAGAGATATGTTTTCGTCGTTTGGTTTTAGATCATTGTAAATAGGAATCGAAAAGGTCAGTAGCTCCTCGGTTCGATTTACATGCTGTGAGTGCGCCGCAAAATGCATACGGTAGATGCCAGCATCCAGATCGAATGGAATCTTGTAGTATCCACTAAAACTCGATTTGCCTTCGGTGCGAATAAAAAACTGCTCTACCGAACGACCTTCTGCATCGTGCAGGGATGCAAGTACGGCAAAAGACTCATGCAGAAAAGTAGGCAGGTATACTTTATACCAAATCAATTCTCCCGTCACGTAGACCGGCTTATCGATATGAACCACACAACTGAGATTTTCATCTTGAGCCTGTGTATTTTGAACAAATCCGCAAAAGATTGCGACAAGCAGAGGAAGGACAAATTTTTTCATATCTATCGACATATCTATTCAGTCCAGAACAATGGTTTGGATAAAGTACTACCAGCCGCCGAGAGGCAATCGCAGCAAACCGGTACGGCACACCCTCCTCCCGGAACTCCCGGGGTCGGTGGTGGTGGGCAAAAAGTCTTGGGACTGCCAGCCGTCTCCGGACTGACGTAAAAATGACTGGATGTCTCATTGGTCACGTAGAAAAATCCAAAAATATCGCTGTTTCCCGTACCTGATTGAATCTCAAAGTTTGTCCTGATGCGGCCTGCTGGTGGTTCGAAAAGATTGCCGGTTCGCTCGATCGACTGAGCTACCGCGTCCCAATATTCAAATGCTTCGCTACTCAGCGATTGTTGGATGACCGTAAGATAGTACCCTTCTGCAAAGCGCGGATTGATGAGTTCATCATAGACGACCGTCGTGATGACATCTTTATCAATCAGATTGCCATCCTGTACGGCCAAACGGGTAGGATCTGGCACTTCGCTTAGGTAGCACCTTTTTCCAGGGCCATTGCCAATTTGGTTTTCATCTGTGACCGCATAGGTGCG
>CAJQNM010000568.1 GCA_905479665.1 uncultured Saprospiraceae bacterium | reverse complement strand
GGGTGAGCACCCAAGCGACATCATGTATGAGGACGAAGGTGTGGTTTATTTGTGGAACACGGATCAGACCTACTTCGATACGCTCATAAATTTTGAAAGTATGCCCGGTGAAATGTGGTCAATTGCTAAGAATGATGAATTCTTCGGAGAGCATACAGTCTATAGGCAGGTGACTGATACCATACGTTATCAGGTTCTCAATGAGGAACGTCAAGCCATCATTGTACTAGATAGTTCTAGCAGATGGGGCTACAGTCACTTTGATACTCTGGTTCGAGGTATTGGTCCGATACATGGATATTATCACCCTTGGGCAGTGTTTGAGCAGGGGGCAGATATAAATTCTGAAGGAGATGAATTACGTTGTTTTCAGAATGATCAAATAGGCCTTTTTAAGAAGTCTTCGGTGGCGTGTGATTATATCAAGCCTCCGCTTCAATTTGCCAGCTGGGGATCACATTGGACCTATAATTATCAGAATTTGGGCGCTTCCGGATTTGTGGAGGTCAAAGTTGATGAGAACGAACTGACTTTTCACTATACCCTAAGAGATTTTCAGGGCGAGATTTTAGCCTACGAGTCGGAAGATCGCATTAAGCTAAAAGGCGGTTTTCGATATCTCAATGCCATCCTGGTAGAATGGGACACGGCAAATACCGATACCCTCTATCACTTTGGTGCTGAACTTGGCGACAGCTGGCACATCAACCTACAGGGTGGGAGAGATTCGGTACGCTGTGAAGTGCTCGATACGGGCTCCATAATCATTGACGGTTATAAAGCCAAGACTTGGACAGTAGAATACTCTGCAGACTACATTGGAGTCCCACTGAGCTATACGGATACGGTCGTACAAGGCATCGGAAATCTCAGAGAATTTATTTTGCCTTGGGACTATTTTATGTCGCAAATAGACGGCCACAAAGGAGGTCCGCTGCGCTGTTTTGAGAATGAAGAGGTGTCCCTTGTAAAACAGGGTATTGATGAATGTTTGCCTGATTTTGCGCTTGCAAATAGATCTTTCGAAGAGAGTCTGATTGAGGTATTTCCCAATCCCGCAAATACCACATTATTTATTTCTGAGCCAGCATTTGCAGAAGCGCATTTTCAAATGCAATCTGTCCTTGGCACACAATTTCAAGGGAATGTGAAATCAGGTAAAATTGATGTACGAAAACTGTCACCCGGACTATATTTCCTAGAATTAGTCACCCGAAAAGGTAAAATTGGAGCAGCTAAAATACTGATTAACCCCTGACCCCTGCCACCTCAACACTCGCTTCACTCCGCCAAGATCTTGATCAAAAATACCAGCGCAACAGAAACCAATAACCCCGCAAACACTTTCCCAAGATCACTAAAAACCTTGCGGGCTAGTTTATTCTTGACTCTTTGCTTGATATTCAGGGCGATACCCAGCTCTCGACCAGCAAGCAGACCGATGAAAACCCAGGTGGTACTCATCGGTAATTTGCCTTCAAAAAGACCTAGATAATTATACTTGAAGATGTACAAGATCACACCATAGATCAAATCGATAAAGGTTGCAGCGCGAATGTCGGCCGTGTTGGTCTTTTCCCGAATCACATTTTGCACCGCACCTCCGCGCTGTTTGAAGATATAGGCAAGCAGCCCCAAGAGAATAAGAAGAGACAGCACAAACGATGCTATCGAGAGGTCGATTCCTCCTTTTAAATAGATATATATGTTGGCGAGATCTTGTGTGAGCCATTGGAACCAGAGAAAGCCCGTGGTAAACCACTGTGCAACAACCCAAAATTTGCGCTTGCTCACCTGAAGAGGTTGGTCGATAAATTTCTTTTCTGTAAGCCGTGTGATGCTTAAATAAATCACCAGCGCGGATACAAAAGCGAGCATATAACCCATGATCGACTTTTGGATCATGCCACCCAGCTTACTGTCTGTATCAATCGTACTTGCAAGCATCGTGGGTAGGTCGTTGGGGATATCTCTTAAGGAAAATAAAGTGAGAATCATAAACGTCGTACTCACAGGGATGCCCAGCCGCGTTATGCCCATCAAAACGAGGGGCGGCAATACATAATACCAATGATAGGTGGTAGGCATGGTAAATTTGTCCAGCCGCCCATAATCAATGTCATTGTTGACGTAACCGTAGATAAGAGCTACACTCAGGATCACGGCCGCAAAGCCCCACAACACGTACCACTTTACATCTTTTTCATTTGAAGTGAGGAAAGTACCCAGGGTTTGGATCACATCGTTACCGACTACAGAATAGGCCGCAAAAAAGAAGCCGACCCACATCACCATCAGGGAACCATCCATGCAAAAAAGATTTGCGCGAAAATAGCAACCTTATGTTACCTGCAGATTAAGTTTATGAGTCCAGGGATCACAGCATATGTCGACGTGCTAGTTGGAATTACGGTCTACTTGTAGACTGACGCTTTAGTTATGGTAGGGTATTTTAACAAAAAGTGAACCTGCCAGAGCTTAAAAGACTTACTAAGAATTAATGGGTCGGTCTACTAGCGACTTGGTCAAGTCATTGAGATACTCCACCTTCTCCTCAAAGTCCATCTCCAAGCCATCGCGCACAGCTTTCAATTGGTGCAAAAGATCGTCAATCTCCTCAGGCAAGACGTCCTCCAGAAGCTCACGAAATCGTTTGGCAAAAGTGGGTGACTTGCCATTAGTAGATATTGCAACCTTGAGATTGCCACGTGTCACGATCGAGCCCATGTAAAAATCACAGAGGTCTGGAGTATCGGCCACATTCACGATCAGCCCTGCTTCCTTGGCCGTATGGTACACTTCAAAATTCAACTCTTTAATATTGGTCGCGGCAATCACAATATCGAAATTGGGAAGTACCGTCGGATCAAAAGGTTGATGAATCAAACTGATTTGATGTTCTGTCGTGCTGAACAATTCAAGTATTTCCGGACGTATTTCCGGCGACATCACCGTCAGGTTTGCATTGGGGCTACTCTTGAGAATAAAATGCAATTTTTCACACGCGACAAAACCTCCTCCTACGATCAGGACTTTCAGCTTATCCATTCGCAAGAAGATGGGATAGAGTGGGTTTCTTTCGTTTGTTTCTTTCATGCTCAGGATGTGTCTGGTAATTACATTTCTTACACTGCCTCTTGGTGTACTGCCGAGATCGCTAGTTGAGGATGCAGGCTGACCACTTCCCCCACGATGATGGTACCAGGAGTGCCGATATCCGCCTGCCGAGCGTCATTGATAATAGTATCAATAGTGCTGACCACAAATTTCTCAGTCGGCAGGGTAGCATTTTGCACGATCATGATTGGGCTATGCTCCTTGCCGGCTTGCTTGAAAAGATCAACAATTTGTTGCAACCTCCCGATGCCCATTAATATTACAATGGTGGCGGAAGACTGTGCGGCCAACTGCAAATCTTTATTTAATTCGTCGCCAGCAGCTGTTGCCGTGACCACCCAAAAGCTACGTGCCAATCCACGATGAGTCAAAGGCACTTCTTGTGAAAGGGGAGAGGCCAGTGCGCTTGAAATTCCGGGAATAATTTCGGTCTCGACGCCAAAGGCTCTGGCATAGTCCAGCTCTTCGTGACCACGTCCAAAAACCATGGGGTCGCCGCCTTTTAGACGTACTACATGGCCTTTTGCAAAAGCAGTCTGCACCATCAGTAATTTTAATTCTTCCTGACCAAGATACTTCTCTCCAGCACGCTTGCCGACGTAAATCATCTCACAGCCTTTGGGTGCTAGTCCCAGTAGAGCATCATTTACTAGCGCATCGTACAAAATAGCATCTGCTGATTGAATAGCCTTTGCTCCCTTGAGCGTGATCAATTCAGGATCTCCCGGACCTGCTCCAACAATTGAAATCTTTGGTTGCATAATCTATGCTTTGTAATAGTCACGGATGACCAATTTTTCGGCACCAGCAAGCTCCTCCGATCGATCTTCAATGATATTCTCCACAAAGGTCCTCGAATCAGAGACGTATTCTTTTACAGCGCTGGTCTCGGCAACCTCATTTCTGATTCTCAAAACTTGCTCAGTAAAATCACCTTCAAAAGGAAAGAGGCCAGCAGTAATGGCATGCTCTGCAAAATCTTCCAATATTTTGATCTGCGTGTTGCAAGCCACGTCATGCGAGAGCAGCCATCCTTTGGCAGCGATCACATAGGCGGTATACGAGTGGTAGCGCGCTTCAGGCAGTCGGTCTTCGGCAAGTGCCTGTTGTGCTTTTTCGGCTTGCTCAACCGCATCTCCCAGAATGGCACCAACCATGTCGTAGGCCACTCCGGCACATTCTCCCACTCCGATTTCTTGAATGTACTGTCTGTTTTGGCCCCAGTCAAACAACTCAGTTTCTTTTATCCCGTCTATGTCTGCGATGGGTTTTAACAAGTCGTAGAAATAAGCTTTGCCCTGGCGCACTGCGTAAGGTATGTACAGCTCCTCTCCGTTACGGTTTTTTGAAAAATCTGCGAGCAAGGTTCTCACCGTTTCTGGTATGCGTTTGGTGGGTAGCTTTATGACCTTTTGGGCCATGTGTCCTACACCTTCATGAAGGCCTCCACCCACCACCACCTGCATGGCAGGGATGACGTGTACTCCTTTCTTAATCGAGCTGCCGTGAAAACCGATAGGTGCTGCCATATGCTGCCCACAGCTATTCATGCAGCCACTTATTTTAATGTGTATATCTTTTTCCTCCAGAAGACCGGGATATTCGTCAGTGATCATGTCCCTGATCTCTGTCGCCAGGCCCGTACTATTGGTGACACCCAATGCACAGGTATCGGTGCCCGGACATGCTGTAACATCGGCCGCACTATTTACTCCTGCATCTCCCAATCCGAGTTTCACCAGCTCAAGGTAGAGGGGTTCCAAATCTTCGACCTCGATAAAGCGCAGCAACATGTTCTGCTCGACGGTAAAGCGGATATCGTCTGCCGCATATTTTTGCACCACGACTGCAAGTTTGTCAGCGATGTCCGGGTCTAAATCACCCAAATGCACGTTCAGATGTGCCGCAAAATATCCCGGTTGCTTTTGCGCAAATACATTTGATCGGTACCACCGAGCAAAGTCCGCATTGCTTAGGTCAGGTGTGCTGTGCTCAAGTGCTGGCCATAATTGGTCTTCTGCATCAATCGCCACTTTTTGATTTGCCAATCCGTTTTTCTCCTCTTCCACCAGACGGATAAATTCTTCCAGGCCGAGCTTCTTGACCAAAAACTTCATTCGTGCTTTCTGACGTTTTTGCCGCTCTCCGTGACGGTCAAACACTCGAATTGCTGCTTCCGTAAATGGAATTATTTCATCTGCAGGCAAAAACTCACTGACGGTATGTGCATTGATTGAGATTGCGCCGAGGCCACCACCCACGACTACTTTGAAGCCACGTTCGCTGGTTCCGTTATTGCCGCGCAAACGAGGGATAAAACCAAAATCATGGAAATAGGTGTAGCCCGTATCGGCCTCAGAGGATGAAAACGCAATCTTGATCTTCCTACCCATATCCTGGCAGACGGGATTGCGCAGGAAAAAATCATAAAGAGCCTCGACGTAAGGTGCTACATCAAATGGCTCTTCTGGATCGATGCCGGCTTCCGGGCTAGCGGTAATATTTCGTACCGTATTGCCACAGGCTCCCATCGCATTCATGCCAACTCGAGCTAGGGCCTCCCAGATATGCACACTGTTTTCCAACTTGACGTAGTGCAGCTGAATGTTTTGTCGCGTTGTGAT
>CAJQNM010000567.1 GCA_905479665.1 uncultured Saprospiraceae bacterium | reverse complement strand
TCTGAAGAAAGGGAGGCCAATAGTGCTCGAGGTGCCGCATACTCATCATTTGCGCGGCCGAGGTAGCAGGAATCGTGATAGGTGACAGACTCCCCATCTCCTGAGACGACTAACTTGCCCTCCTTGATTAGTGCTGCCAGCAACTGAGTATGATGGATCACCTCATAATGTCCACCTAGCGCTGGGTATTCATTTCGCAGCACGTTAAAACAGTGGGGGCAGGTGGCGACGATCTTCTTGACACCATAGGTATTGAGTGTCTCAATATTCTGCAGAGCGACCATTTGAAAAATGAATTCATTTCCAGCTCTTCGTGCTGGGTCGCCCGTGCATTGCTCTTCCTTGCCCAGTATGGCATACTCAATACCCAAATCATTGAGAATTTTTGTGAAGGCAATCGTAACCTTCTGAGCACGGGGATCGAAGCTGCCAGCGCATCCTACCCAGAAGAGGATTTCCGGAGTCTTTCCTTCAGCTACTTGATCGGCATAGATGGGTACAGTCATGTTGTTTTTTCTGTTTCTTCGATCCAGGCATCACGATCTGTATTCATTTGCCAAACGGCACCAGAATTTTCCAAGCTATTGAACATCGGCAACCAATCAGATGGACCTGCAGACTCTGTGAGGATTTCGTAGCGCCGCAATTGCAAAATAATATCCAGGGGATCGATCAATATCGGACATGCCTCGACACAGGCATTGCAAGTGGTGCATGCATGCAACTCCTCCCGACTGATGTAATCGAAAAGCGACTTCCCATCATCGAAGTTGTCGATGGAAAGGACTTGATCATTCTTCTCTTTTCCTTCTGCTGAAATGTACTGGGGATCCTTGCTATCGATGCGCTCTCCGATCTCCGTGATGCGATCTCGTACATCCATGACGATCTTGCGTGGCGATAGTTTTTTGCCAGTGATATTGGCCGGACATACGGAGGTGCAACGACCACACTCTGTACAGGTATAGGCATCCATCAGGTTCTTCCAAGTGAGATCTGTGGCATCTTGGGAACCAAAGACCGGGAGCTCATCACTGAGAGGCACTTCTTCGGTGGTGAGCCCGAGCATGCTTTTTACTTCCGTCATCACTTCCGGCATGTTGACCATTTCACCTTTCGGTCGTAGTTTGGCAAAGTAGGTGTTGGGAAATGCAAAGAGGATATGTAAGTGCTTCGAAATGGGCAGAAACAATAAGAATCCGAATACCACCATGATATGCAACCACCAACCTGCACGTTCGAGAACAATCAATAGATCTTGCTCCCAACCGCCAAATAGCATGGGACCGAAATGACCGCTGATGAGGAAAGTACCAGTCGAAGGGTAGTGCGCGGGATCGAGACCCTGCAACACGGAGTCTGCCATATTCATGGTAAAGATCCCGATGATAAGGAGTATCTCTAGTGCCAGGATAAGATTTGCATCAAGTTTAGGCCAGCCATTCAGCTCACTTTGATGGAGTCTTTTCGGGCCCTTGATATTTCGTCTCCAGAGAAATATCAGCGTAGCTCCAAATGCGGCCAAGGAAAGCAACTCGATGGTCGAAATGATGACCGTATAGAAGCCCCCCAGCGCTGGGGCAAAAAATCTGTGCTGGCCAAATATTCCGTCAATCAGAATTTCTATCAATTCGATCTGAGTGAATAAAAATGCGACATAAATAGCTAAGTGTAAGAGTGCTACGACAGGTCGCTTAAACATTTTCTTCTGGCCGAAGGCAATCAGCAAGACATTCTTCCAGCGGAGGCCCACGTCATCTCGATCATTTGGTCCCGTATCTCGACCCAATCGGATATTGCGGATCACGCGGCCATACAAACGTACAGCCTGCCAAGCAGCGACCAAGAGTACGATGATGAAAGCAATCTGTTGTATATCCATATTTGGCGAGCCAAAAAAGCCTATTTTGTCTCCTTGCTTTTCCCGATGAAAATCGAAGATCGACAGGATGAAGATATTGAATGAAATTCAGATTACTCAAAAGATCAAGCGACTCGCGTATGAGATCCTTGAACACAACTTTGAGGAGAAAAGTATTACCCTGGCCGGCATCAACAACAATGGCCTGTATTTTGCAGAGCTACTCCATGCTCAGTTGAAGGAAATCACTGACATTCCGATCAATCTGACCCAGGTTACATTGAACCCAGCTTCCCCAAATACGTCTGAAGTCATCATCGGGCAAGATCTCAAGGAGCTCAATAGGAAAGCAATCATTGTCATCGATGACGTGGCGAATACGGGACGGACCATTTTCTATGCCATCAAGCCGCTCTTGGATATTCTGCCCAAAAAGATAGAGGTAGCAGTGCTAGTCGATCGCAAGCACAAGTCTTTTCCGATCAAAGTGGACTATGTCGGTCTTTCACTGGCGACCACGCTGCGGGAAAACATAGATGTGCATATTCAAGACGTGGAGGAGATGGCTGTTTATCTAAAATGAGTAAGAAGCGAACCAAATACGCCCGAATGGTTTTATAGATGGTATGTTAAAACGTGTCAAAAAGTGGTTGGGCATTGAGGGAGTAAAAGTAGAATTGTTGCTTCCCGAGGAAATCCATAAAAGTGATGGCCTGATCTCAGGTACGGTCCGACTTTCGTCGATACAGGCCCAAACAGTGACCAGAATTACCTTCAAGCTCATTGAAAAGTACAGGCGCGGTCGACGCAAGCAAAAACTGACCGACGAGTATCTGCTCGCCGAGTCAGAATTGAATGTGCTGCTGGAGGTGGCGCCCGACCTTCCCCAAGAGGTTCCCTTTGAAGTCACTTTTGATTTGGTCAAATCCCGCATGGATGAACTTGAGGAACGAAATATTTTTACTCGTGGGGTAGCCCGAACGGCCAAACTGCTGAAAGGGGTCTCTTCCGAGTATCGCCTGGAAGCAGAGGCAGATGTACTGGGCACCGCCCTCAATCCCTTTGATCGGCAGCCAGTGGTGCTACGTTAATTACCGTCGGCTTTAGCCGACGGCGACAGTTCCCGTTTTTCAGTTAGTGTCCGCAAAATTTCTTCGTCACTCTTGCCGAGGTTTGCCAGCAGAAACTCAGCATCGTCCTTAAAATCTGATTCGGGATAACTTTCGATGAATCGAGTGTATAGTGTGCGAGCTCGATCTTGATCATTTTGATCTTCATCAAGCATAAAAGCATGTAGAAACAATGCTTTTGAAGCATACTCACTCTCAGCATGATTGTCATAGACTCCGCTCAAAATACGCTCGGCAGTAGGGTAGTCCTTCAGACCTCTGGCTGTTTCACCACTCTTCCAGGTGTACATAAGGCGCTCGGTCTCATTCTTGGCCATCTCCGCTCCGTCCTGATAGGCTTTCATCAGCGCTTGCATGGTAGTGAGATCTGGATCTTCCGCAAGTTGATTTTCCAAAACGGCAATTTCTGCCTTGACATCTCGCGAACTGCATT
>CAJQNM010000566.1 GCA_905479665.1 uncultured Saprospiraceae bacterium | reverse complement strand
CATCCAGGACAACAATATCCATTTGACTCAGTAGCAGATCCTGGAGCGATTCATCATGAGCCTCTCTTTCATAGACTGCCGTATCCTCCCCTAAAGCATCTGCAATAAACTTTGGCAGATTCTTTGAGATAAAAGAAATATCAAATTCAGGAGACAGCATTTCATATAGCGCAAGACAGCGCGTAGCATGTCCGTATCCGATGGTAGCATTCGCATCTACACGAATGGCAACTCTAGGTAGCACTTAGTAATTGATACTTAAGTTCAGCAATAGCCCAATCCCCTTCATTGTCAATGTCTTGCACTTCCTTTTCCTCCATCACAATTGATCCGGTGCTCGTATTCCAGAGGGAAGGATTTTTCTTGAAATCACTACAATTGATCCAGTAGAATTGGCCTGCATCCCGGTAATATCGCGGTAAATCCTGGCTTCTTTTCAAAGCATTTTCCTCGTGTCGAAATAAAGTCTGGCCTGTATTCTTGCGCAAAAGTGCACGATCGATCGGGCTGGAAAAAGGAACCACTGAAACAACATTAGCGAATCTACCCTCACGCATCAATTTCCAACCTGATGAGAGGTGGTTGCTGGTAATGAGAGCTGCCGTCGGGTATATACAGCAACAGTAGTCAAAGGTGAGATGCTTTTGCGATTTATACGTTTCAAGTACTTCTGAAATCACGTCTTGTGTTGTTGCAAAATCATCGGCATTTTGGGCGCTTCTAAGAAAAGGAATACTGGCACCATATTTACTGGAAATGTTGGCAATCTCGTCGTCATCTGTCGAAACCATAACTTCGTCAAACAATCCACAGTTGAGTACTGTCGCTATCACATAGCTTATGATCGGCTTTCCAAGAAAACCCTTAATGTTCTTCTTAGGTATTCTCTTGCTCCCTCCTCTAGCTGGTATGATTGCTATCCTACGCATTGTTGACGACCCTTTTAACCGTAGAAATCACATAGTCAACTTCATCATCTGTAAGGGTCGGAAACATAGGGAGGCTGATGCATTTACTATAATATTCTTCAGCAAAAGGTAGGTCACCTTTCTTCCACCCGAGTTCTTGATAGTAGGGATGAAGATGCATAGGTATGTAGTGCACTTGGGCAAGTATTCCCGCTGCCCTAAGTTGATCATATACATTTCGCCGGTGCTCGACTTTGATCACATATAGATGATAGGCGTGTGAAACCCTCTCTTCTACGATCATTTTCTGAAGGTTCTCACCTTCAAATGCCTCATCATAAATCTTAGCAATTTGCTTACGTCTCCTTAACCCCTCGTCGGCTCTGAGCAGTTGCGAGTGGCCCAGTGCACATTGGAAATCTGTGATGCGATAGTTGTAACCTAGCATCTGCATCTCGTGGTACCATCCACCCTCTTCACGGGTGAGACGTTTGGGGTCTTTTGTGATCCCGTGGGTTCTGAGCATCAGAAGTTTCTCATACAGGTCGAGATCGTTTGTTGTGATCATTCCCCCTTCTCCGCTTGCAATATGTTTGACGGGATGAAATGAGAATATGCTAAGCTCTGCAAAAACTCCATTACCACACTTCTGAATAACTCCTTGTGTATCTGTGAAATGCCCTCCGGGTGCATGGCATGCATCTTCCAATATCCACAGTCCATGCTCATCTGCTAGTGAACGCAGTGATTCTGTGTGTACCGGATGTCCCGTAAAGTCAACTGGAATAATACCATCATAGGTGCCCTTGGGAGAGGCCTCTAATCGGTCCTTGACTTTTTCTAAATCAATCAAGGCTGTTCCCTGGTCCACATCAACAAAGTCTATTTGACCACCACAGTATAGCACGCAATTTCCCGACGCAGCAAAGGTAATTGGAGTGGTAATAACTTTGCTTTGTGGCCCAACTCCGAGAGCAAGTGCAGCCAGATGCAAAGCGGCCGTCCCATTTGAAACGGCTACAGCATAGCTTGCCCCAACATATTTTGCAAAGGCATTTTCAAATTCTGCTACGTGAGGGCCTTGTGTTAAGAAGTCTTCCCCCAGCACCTTTGTCACTGCCTCGACGTCAGCCTCAGTGATCGATTGTCGACCATATGGAATCTGTCGCAATAAGGTCGTACTCAAACCACAAAACTTGTGTCAACGCATTGTACAATCAATTGGCGTAGCTCGCTTACTTCCACCCAAGCATCATTTTCTCCAGAAGTGTAGGAAAAGCCCTGCGGTACTCGTTTTGCTTGAAAGTGCTCCATAAAGGATTCTATCTTCCACGTAGGCGAAGAAGGTAAGATTACATAGTAAGAGCCAACATCATACGTATTAAATGAATCAGACGAAGTAATCATTTCCTCATGGATTTTCTCTCCTGGTCTGATTCCAACGATCTCATGCTCTGCATCAGGTGCTATAGCCTTAGCTACATCTGTGATTCGATAGGAAGGTATTTTTGGCACAAAAATTTCACCCCCCCAAGCATCATACATTGCTTTAAACACCATATCTACTCCCTGATCAAGGGTAATATTAAACCGAGTCATATTTGGATCTGTGATGGGCAAGTGTCCATCTCCTCGCTTCTTTAAGAAGAAAGGAATCACGGACCCATTTGATCCCATTACATTCCCATACCTCACAACTGAAAAACGGATCTGCTGACCTCCACTTATGTTGTTTGCCGCAACAAAAAGTTTGTCACTGGTCAGTTTAGTGGCTCCATACAAATTGATTGGAGCACATGCCTTGTCCGTTGACAGAGCAACACAAGATTGAACCCCAGCGTCGAGACATGCATAGATCACATTCTCGGCTCCGCCGACATTGGTCTTAATGCACTCCGATGGGTTGTACTCGGCAATTGGAACGTGCTTCATTGCCGCTGCATGAACAACATAGTCGATTCCACGCATGGCTCTTATCAAGCGATCACGATCTCTAACGTCACCTATGAAATATCGAATGGCAGGAAAATCAACTCCTGGGAATTCTTGAGCCATTTGAAATTGCTTCTGCTCATCACGTGAAAAAATCACCAGACGCCGCACCTTCGGAAACTGATCAAAAATCCGTCGGGTCATAGCTTTGCCCAATGATCCAGTGCCTCCAGTAATGAGAATCGATTTTCCGTTGAGATCCAGCATGAGCTAACGAGCAGGTATTAGTTTGTCAAAGATGTGAATAAACTTTCATATGTTCTTTGTCTCCCAATATAATGTTCAAGGAAGTGAGCAACATTTCTCCGTTCTGAGAAATAACCTATCTTCAAGAATCAAATTTCCTTGATATCCTAACAACGCAAACAGTGAAAGTTCATTGGCTTGGCCTTATCCTTATTCTCCTTCTTACCTCCTGCAATTCCACCCCCTCCTCCTACCCTTCCTCCCCGATCACGTATTATGTGCCCTGGGCGGCTGGAGGTATGACAGATTTGACATCCCGCATGATGGCCACTTCGCTGCAGCAGACCCTGGGCGAACCGGTAAATGTGGTAAACCGAGTGGGCGGTGGTGGTGTCGTAGGTCACCTCGCACTTGCAAAAGCCAAACCGGACGGATACAATATCGGGGCAGTGACTGTCGAGATTACTATGTTGCCGCATATGGGACTGACGGATCTGACGCACCGAGATTACCATTTCTTAGCACTTCAGATCAACAATGCAGCAGCAGTCACTGTGCAACAGGAAGCCAAATGGCAAAATCTACAAGAACTACTAGACGATATAAAAGCCAATCCAGGAGAACTCAAAGCCTCGGGAACTGCCCGCGGAGGGGTATGGGATCTGGCCCGGTTGGGCATGCTTCAAAAGGCGGGCCTACCCATTGATGCACTACCTTGGGTGCCGAGTCAAGGCTCTGCACCAGCATTGCAAGAGCTTTTGGCAGGCGGTGTTGATGTAGTCACTGCCTCCTTGTCTGAGGTCGATGCGATGCGTCAATCAGGCTTAGTGCGAGTGCTCGGAGTCATGGCAGAGGAGCGGTTGGAGAGATTTCCTGAGGTGCCTACGCTAAAAGAGCAGGGCATTGACTGGTCCATCGGTGGGTGGGTCGCATTGGGCGTGCCTGCTGAGACTCCCCCAGAAATCGTGGCCAAATTGGATTCTGCCGTGCAAGTCGCTGCCCATACTCCCGCCTACATTGATGCACTAACACAGGCAGGATCGACCATCCAATTCAAGACTGGAGATGAACTCAACCGATTTGTGGCCGAGCAAGACAAAGTCAATAAGCAATTAATGCAATCTGCGGGTATCGCCAAGTAAGATTCTGAGGATTTGACAATACGTAAAAATCATATCGGTGGCATCGTCGTAGGCTTGCTCGGGATCTCGATCTACTCATTGAGTAGCACATTTCCACAACTTCCCGAGGGCTATCCTGGACCGGGACTTTTTCCGAGCATCATCGGAATCTTAATGGCCACTCTGGGCATAGTCATTGTGTTCACTTCAGAAAATGATAAGATTGCCTTGGAAGGCCCGCTGGTAAGCAGGAGACTGAACCTGGTATTAGCCATTGGGATGTCCTTGCTGATTCCGATCATTAATCAGTGGATACCTTTGATTTTTATTTTGCCCGTCTTCATTTTCTTGATGGCTTTGCTGTTTACAGTCTCATTGAAGTGGGCACTACTAATCAGCATGACTACTGCGATATTGATCTACCTCATTTTTTCACTCATGCTAGGAGTCTCTTTATGAATGATTTTTTTTCCTGGCAGGCCCTCCTGGCCCTCCTTCTCGGTGGTTTTTATGGATCTGTCTTTGGAGCGATTCCTGGACTGACAGCTACATTGGCGGTAGCGCTTTTTATTCCGGTGGCCTTTTTTCTAGATCCGATCATCGCACTTCCTGCGATTATAGCTATCTCATCGGTCGCCATCTTTGCCGGTGATGTGGGATCGACTGTTGCAAAAATACCCGGTACCCCGGCCAGTGCCGCTTATCTCGAAGAGCTCTTTGGTCTTTCTCGCAAAAAGGGTCCCTTTTATGGACTTGGTCTGTGCGCCATGAGCTCAGCCACTGGTGGCATCATCGGTACTCTTTTATTGATATTCCTGGCGACTACGATGGCCGACATCGCACGCAACTTTTCCTCCTTTGAATATTTTTGGGTGGCTGTACTTGGTCTCACGGCTGGTGTCTTTGCTTCGGGAGGGAGTACGATAAAGGCTGTCATTTCACTCCTCCTCGGTATATTCTTCTCGACGGTTGGGATCGATCCCACTCTTGGCTATCCACGTTTTGATTTTGGCAGTCCAGACCTACTGGGAGGTCTCAATTACATTGTCGCCATGATCGGCCTGTTTGGTTTTTCTGAGGTGTTGGAACATCTATACCGACCTCTAACACTGAAAGGCGAGGAAATAAAATTTGAAAAATCATCGTCTAACTTATTCTTTCGTGCCCCCTGGGTTCAAATCCTTAAGCGAAAGTGGATGGTGCTCCGCTCAGCGCTACTCGGAGTGCTGGTAGGTTTTCTGCCCGGTGCCGGAGCCGACATTGGTTCTTGGGTATCGAGCAGTGTGGAAAAGATGTCTGGAGAGAATAGTGACAATCCTGACTTTGATGATCATGTGGTCATTGCTGGCACCAGCAGCAACAATGCCGCAGTTGCAAGTGCTTGGATACCCGCTCTGGCACTTGGATTGCCAGGAGATACGGTGACGGCTATTGTACTGGGCGTGTTTTTGATGAAAGGCATTACTCCTGGGCCGCTGCTCTTTGAGCAGCAGCCAGAGTTGATCTGGTCTCTATACCTCACCTTCATAATCGCTAATCTCATTCTCCTCCCTTTCTTCGGCTTCCTGACCGC
>CAJQNM010000565.1 GCA_905479665.1 uncultured Saprospiraceae bacterium | reverse complement strand
GTGCAAATGGTAATACTCCGGTGTGTCGAGATTGCGCTCCGGAGAGAGTTTGTGCAAGAGCCGTCGACCCATCTTGTGAGATTCGACAATAAAATGTTGACAGGATTTCGCCGCGTTGACTAGACTGGTGGTGTGCCAATCAGTAGCGCCACTGCCCAATGAGTTGGGCAGTAAAAAAAGCGTGCCTTTAACGGCAGTCGGATCATCGTCTACTTCACTCAATTTGATACCTTTATCCACATAAATGGCAAAGCAAAATTACGACTCTTATACCATAAAGCTTCCTCAGTTTGAGGGGCCGTTTGATTTGCTGCTGTTTTTTATTCAGCGCGATGAGCTTGATGTCAACAACATCCCGATTGCAAAAGTCACTGACGATTTTCTGCAATATATCCGCTCTATGGAGGCGATAAATATCGACATGGCCAGTGAGTTTATTGTGGTAGCAGCAACGCTCATGCGGATCAAAACGCGCATGATGCTGCCGCGCAAGCAGGTAGATGAGCTAGGCAATGAGATCGATCCCCGCGAGGAGTTGGTGCAAAAGCTGATGGAGTACAAGCAGTACAAGGAGACTCTGGAGGCTTTTCGTACGCAAGAGTTTGAGCGCTCCCAGAAGCATCCTCGAGGAATGGTGCAGAAGGAGATTCGCAAGATCGCGGAGACAGCCCTGGTCGATGTAGAGCTAGAGTCCGTCACCCTTTTCAAGATCCTGAAGGCTTTTGAACGTGTGATGGAGCAATATGACAATCGGCAAACGGTCACCCATCGTATTGTCAACTACTCCTACACGATTCATGATCAGCAAGTCTATCTGGGATCACTGCTTGTCTTGGGAGAGCGGGTAGCCTTTGACGTTGTATTTCGCACGTTGGAAAATCGCATACATGCCATCATTACTTTTCTTGCCATGTTGGAAATGCTCAATCAGCAAACGCTCTCCATTGTTCAGGGGGAAGGCGCCAATCAGTTTTGGCTCGCTCCGGGTACGAGTGACGAAGAGGAATAAATTACGACTCAAATAATTGCTGCACGCTATCCAGAATGAGTGCTTTGCGTTCTGCAGAATAGGCAACTTCATCCTTGTCATGTGATCTGGACGAAGTGAGGAGCTGAAAAAGATTTTCCTTTTCGTTGCGCGAAAACCCACTAAATATTCTTCTGAGTATAGCCAGGTAGTCGAGAAAAGAATCACTGCTCATGGCCAGCAGCCATTCGTCTACGGCTTTGCGTAACGTACCATGGTGAATCAACAGGCTGCCGCCTCCGCGCAAGAAATTTTCTAAAAAATGCAAACCATGCAGTGGATCTGCCTTGTTGCTCAGTTCGTATTTTAAGGTACGTGTGGTTTCGAGAGAATCGGCGGCATTGCGGTCGAAAAGTGCCCGTATGGCAAATCCCTTGATGCCAGCTTGAGCTTGCTCACGGTCCAGGATCTGTCGCAAAGCTTCGATCCATTGCTCTTGAAAACTCTCTTCTTTAAGTAGACGTAAAGCCTGATCAATGCTTACCAGAAGCGGCGTCATTTGCTCCGCAAATTCCTCCTTGATGCCACTCACGTAGTTGGGTAGAGAAATGCAAATCCTGGGCATGATTTGGGTCATCAGCGTTTCGATAGCCTGGAGATCGAGTTTCTGAGTGCTGCCATAACGAAAGGCAACCACCAGACTCGGCAGGACCTCGAGCAGTTGCATGAGATCAGCGTTGGTCGCAAGATTGTCCTTGAGAGATCGGCACAAGGGATCGATCAGTGTAGGCAGGTCGGCCTTTAGTACCTTAAGTAATATATCTGCCGCTTTTGCGGTGTCGGTCTGCTGCTCCTTTAAGTGCATTTCGACATACCCTACACAGGCTTCCGGAAGAGTGAGTCCGTGGAGGCTGGCCTCAATGATTTGAATTTGATATTCAGGATACCACTCTAGAGTCCAGAATTCATGAAATTGGCCGATTGGATTGTGGTCGGCATCGTACTCTGTACCCCAGCCGATGCCGAGGAGATTCATGCGATGCAAAAGTCTGCTCGCACGCAGTTGAGTGGCTTTACGCAGGTCAAAATGCTTGTCCACTTCTTCCTGAGTCTGCCAGGCCTTACTCAGTCGACAAGCTTTGATCTCGCGCTCGATATCTCTTTGCAACGGCACCACGGTTACCTCCTCGCTGACGGATCCAACTTTTTCTCCCTCCAACAATTTTTTCTCAAGACGTTGCAGTACTTTTTCATCTCCTCGACAATATACACTGGCCATTGCATCAAAGAGCTCATGCACCCCAGGCCGATTCTTTCCTCTTAGCGCAGCAAGTGAGCGGACCAGTCTACCTGCTTCGATGGCTTCGGCAGAAGATGTATTCCAACCGAGTTTGCGCATCTCTGCAGCTGCACGGCTCATCCAGATGGCTATGGCCCGTTCCGGATCATCAAAGAGGGCTTCATACCAAAATGGCGAAACCACTCCGGCACCGTAACCACTGTGTCTGGCAATGCGCTGATAAGACCAGGGTACCCATGTCGCCTGCGTTTTTGATGATTTGACAGACTTCCACAATTTATTGTCTGCTCCAATGCGAAAGCGCTGGTGGTCTATAAGTGCAGGTACATGCCAGGCCCCGCACACGATGGCGATCCGAGCAAAATTCTCGTGCTCAGCAGCTCTGATTTGGGTGCGCATATAGGCCTCTCGCACCTGGTTGGTGTGCCATTGGTGGCTCGCGGAAGAACGCAACTGAATCATCAGATCTTGGATCGTCTCGAAAACAACCTCGTGGTCGTGCGTCTGCTCGATGTAATCATCCCACCAGCGCTCAGCATCCTGATAGCCCGCTATTTCAGCCAAGTACTGAAATGGATCATAGACCAGATTGTCACCCTTGCCTCGCTTGCGCTTGCGATCATCTAGATGCAG
>CAJQNM010000564.1 GCA_905479665.1 uncultured Saprospiraceae bacterium | reverse complement strand
TCATCTGTCGCAAAGCAAATAATTGAGCTCGACGTGCCGATATTTCTACCGCACTTAGTGAATAACTCAATGGAGAGAGCTTGACGATAAGATTGGTATCAGACAAGGTGGGTATGTGCACAGTCTGCACAGTAAAATCTTCCCGAAAAAATGTTAGAGTGATTGCATTACTATCTGGTATAGAAATACGAAATTGACCAGTGGTGTCAGTGATGGATAATTGGCCCTGGATTTCTGTATAAACCTCGACACCGCCCAGGGGCGTTTGGTCAGCAGCGTGTTTGACAAGCCCGCGAATCACTTGCTGTGCTTCCAGATGTGCGCTTGCACACGTTAGCATTATCAATAGTGATATGATTATTCTATAAATATTCACAATGGCAAAACGTAGGTGCGCGCACGAAAATCATTTTCAAGAGTCAGGAGATCTACCGCCGGGTTGATAAATGGCTGACTGGGACGGCCATTTAGGGAGACGAAGCTATCGACATATACTTCTAAATTCTGATGACCTTGCGCTCTGAAGTGACGAGCAAGTAGATGCGCATATTCGATGATGAAATCGGGTTGCGTTGACATTTGTTTTTCCTGCATGGGGGTAAGGAAATCATGATTTTGCACATAAAATCGTTTCAGGCTCTGACCATCCACGATTTTAAATTGGGCATACCCCGTTTTTTCCATTAGCATGACGCGCCATGAAAAGCGGTAGCCCTCTTCACTCCAAAAAATATTTCCGGGATATAAGATATAGCGCCAGGGAATGAGCAGTTGTAAGCAGAGCGTGGCAACAAGAATAGGTCGCGACCATTTGAAATAGGTGCGGTCAGCCACCATGTTTGTATCGTTTGAAGTTACCGATTTGCCG
Organism: uncultured Saprospiraceae bacterium; assembly: GCA_905479665.1. Lineage (GTDB taxonomy): Bacteria > Bacteroidota > Bacteroidia > Chitinophagales > Saprospiraceae > CAJQNM01. Next base: position 3,499 of record CAJQNM010000564.1, on the reverse strand, counting down.
AGGAGACCTCTCAGTATACCTAGAATTTTTTCATGAAATGTAGCGCTGAAAAAAAGAAGACTTGAAGCAATCATGATGTAGGGAAACATGCCAATGGGAAACAATACCCGAGTCAGGACATGAAATAGAATAACCAGTGAGAAGGCAAATAAACGGGTTCTTTTTATGAGTAGCAAGGGCACAATGCTCAGATCATACAAGGCTCCACCCCAACTGAATAAATAATGCATCCACGGCTCTTCCATTAAATGACCGATCAGAGGCATATCAAATTTACTGGGAAGCCAGATGGCTAGTGGCATGGCATGATACATCCAGTCGTCGTTGAGTTTTGCCAGACCAGCATAGAGATAAACGATGGCGATCATCATTTGCAAAACCAACAAAGACCACCGTGGGATATTTTTGCTAGCAATGTGTGAATTGCGCTGTGCGTCAATTGAGAAGTATGCATTTGCCGGTAGCCAAATCAGAATGAAACTCAGGACAGAGATAAAATAATAATGATTGAGGTAGGTGGTTTTATCCATCAATTCGATGTAGGTAAAACAAAGAAAGAAGAGACAAATTGCCAATCGATATCGATACCCCAGTGCTACGGCCAGTGCACTGATGGTGCAGAGGATAAAGAGCAGGTATGTGTATTGCCCCGGAACCTGTATAAATTCGAAACCGTAGAAATGGAAATGAAACTGAGGGGTGAGATATAGTTTTTCAATCCAGCCATGATACCAAAAGCGGATCATGCTGATCACCATAAGCACTCCAAATAAAATGCGAAAGACCGCCAGCGGGGCGGCTTTTATAGGAGAATTAAGATAGTGCGTTAAAGAGGGTAGCATCAGTCTCCATCCGCGTCCACATAATCGACCTGAATATTTAAGGCCTGCATCATATCTACCTTTAGCAATACGACTGCTTTTTGCAACTCATCATAGATCTCAAGCATCTTTGCATTGTCACTTTCTACTTGCTGCCGTAAACTATTGTCTACCTGATCTAAGAGAGACTCTGCGCGGTCCCAATGGGATAGGATGGCACCGGCTATATCGACAGCATCCGTTGTATTGGCGCTTCGATGGTCAAGATAACTTTCGAGCGACTTGCTGGCTTGTCGTCCGTCTACTGCTCGGCCACTGAAGAAATTGCGCACTGCCTGCAGGCCATCGATCAGAAGTTGTTTAGAATATTGATCAGAATGGGGAGCTTCAACGGCCATGCTACGAGGGCTCCCGCTAAAGACTCCTGCGGGTATGCCGACCTTGCCGGCACGGAGAAATTTTTCGTAATAAAAAAGAAAGTCGTTGACGAGCTTATCCACAGATGCTGTGCCAGACGCACCATCGTTGGCAATAAATTGTTGGGCATATGCAGACTGCCAGTCCTGCTGAACGGCAGTGCCAAGGGTCGTGACACGCGCAACGAGATCCATCAGATACGATTTGAAATTTGCATCTGACATGCGTGCAATGATGGCATCAGAATCGGCGGCACTGGCAAATAGTATATAGTCGAGTGCAGGAAATCCTTGTGCATCGTAGGTAGAGGGTAATTCGAGATTGTAATCTCCCGAAGTGATATGATCTTCGATCAGTGATGCATCTGTGGGATAGATATTGGTAAAATTGCGCAGCTTTATCGTTTCGGCCATGCCGATGTCATACATGGAGACATATTGCCAAGCTTGATACGCTTCCTTCCAAGAACTTTGCAATGATAGGAGATGGGCATTGCTGGGATCATCAGCAAATGCAGTGGAGGCCTGTGACATTTTATTCAGCAATTCGACATAGCGATCGAAAGATGGCTGAACGGCTAGTTCAACCCAATCTTGCAAGAGTGCTGCCCGATCAAACGTTGCTTTGGGTTCTTCATCGACTGGACTTTCGGTCTTATTGCACGAAAGAAAAGCGCCGATGCAAAAGAGGACGAGAATATATCTGGAAAACTTCATCATTATTCGCTTGCCTGAGCTACGGTAAAGTCAAATTTTGCTGCAATCGCTTCGGAGATTTCGTCGAGTGTCGCTGGTTCTATCTCCCAAAATCCATTGCCGGCCGATAGTTTTTCGATAAATCCACCTACCTCTGTCTTGGAGAAATAGGATTCAGTACGATCCGCTTTGCGAGTGAACCGCAGGCTGTAGACGAATCCGAACCCTTCAGAAAGATCGTGAAACGCACTGCCATAGTCACTGCCGTCTGCGGGAAGTGCATTCTTGCCTTGTTGCAAATAGTAGACGGAACGTACGGCAATGACTTGAGAAATCAGGGTTCTTATTTTTGTTGTTTGCGCATCTCTTATGGTGTAATCGCCTGCTACGATGGCTGCGCGACCTAGCTTAAAGGCATCAAATATATCAGCAGCGATCCCGCTGAAATCAGTATCTCCTTCTACCCGAGACAGATACGTATTGAGAAAAATATCATCTCCACCGAGAGACGGTAGGGGGTCTGCTGCGTTCTGAGTGCCTCCAAAAAGGTAGCCATAGGCTTCGTCCCATTTATGCTCCATCGTGGTGTATGACTTTCCTTCGGCTGGTGTTCCTGCATCATTCAGGGTTCTGTTGTCCGCTTCATCTAGCACGGCAGCGCCGAGGTAATTATTAAGTATTTGATCGGTCATGAGTGCTCCGATTAGCGCTTTGTTTACCGCCTGATTGTATTCGAGGCCTTTGCCGCTTACGTAGCGCACAGAAGATCCGTCGGCGATCTGACCAGCCTTTCCTGGTTCCGCCAGCTCCATGCTGCGAGGTGCTACTTCCGTCACTTGAGCAATGAGCCAGCTTTCGAAATCACTGCGTATTGTTGCAGCTTCGCTGGCATTGGAAGAGAAGAGGTCTTTAGAGGCAGCTACTTTAGATTTAATGCTTTTGCTCGATGCATTTAGGTCTGCATCAGCATAGGGATCCACATCTGACCCATCTGCAGCTTGATTGGCAAACATCTCCAACAGCTGCTGCTCGCTGGTGGAAAAGTCTTGCATCGCACCTACCAGTTCGGTGGCCATGTCGATTCGACTGGTCTGTCCACTAAATGAGATGGTGTTCACACCGTCTCTGAGGAACTCATATTGGGTCGGTGCGGTCACCAGAACATCCGGATCCTCGTCCTTGTCACAGCTCACCAGTAGACCTACTGACAGGAGGGCCATCCCTGCCATTAAAATGAAATGACTCATATGCTCAAAGGTATACTGACCAGTCTCATTGCAGGGCATGATCAGGCTAGAATGATTTGCACGGGAGGTCGTAATCATTTGCAGGACCACTACCGAATGTTAGGTAGAGGAAAGCTTCAGATCACACCAATCCGATGAGATAGAAACCAGTCTCAAACGTCTTCCATTTTTTAATGGTATGGTAGATTATTGTTTCACTTTCGAACTGTTAGTTGTGAATATTACTTTCAAAAAAATGAATTTGCATATTATTATTAAGTCTCATTAACTCTGGCTCATATCAAGAATGAAAAAACTCTTTCCAAGGCGGCTTTAGCCC
>CAJQNM010000563.1 GCA_905479665.1 uncultured Saprospiraceae bacterium | reverse complement strand
AGTGCGCTTTCGGCGCCGGAGACCCATCTCGGCCTCTCGGAGTCTCAATTTCTCGGCATCTATAAGAAAAGAAAGACCCCCCCGCCGAAGCGAAGAGAGGCCATCCCAAAAACCGATTTTTACTTACCTCTAAAACTCGGTTCGACTTACACAATCGTTACTCATGGTCTGAGACCGATTACTCAATCACGACCATCTTCTTAGTTGCAGTGAATGTTTCTGTATCTAGTTGGTAGTAGAGTACACCAAGTGTGCTCAAGTCTTTACGCGTTAGAGAAACCATGTTGATTCCTTTCGCGTAATCACCGTCTACCATCTTAATTACTTTTCCTGTCACGTCGTAAACCGTGATGCTAGCAGACATTGCTTCCGGTAAATTGAAGCTTATCTGCGTCTTGTCAGTAAATGGGTTCGGATTGTTCTGATGTAGAGCAAATCCACCATCTACGATTGCATCTGTTTCGAATGTGAGGCTTATACCGTGTACCTGATCGGCACTGTTATAAGCTTCCGCATCAGTAACTCGGCTATTCGCAGTCATCACTTCGCTGAGTGACGCACCTTGAGCAGCTTCGAATACTACGCTAAACAGAACCTCGTCTTCCGGCATGGTGATGCCTTCAGAGGCATTCCAGCTGGTTGTCAAGAATCCTTCTTCCAAGCGATTCAAGCCAAAGTTACCTTCGTCCAGATTCAGAGCACCTCCTTCAACGCTGACCACCTTAGCGACCTGCTGGTTGAAGTTGAGGGTAAACTGATATCCGTTGATGTCGGTAAAGTTGCTGGCTCGGAAGTCCACTTTGTACTGATTTCCAGCGATCATCTCTGCATCTTCTACTTTGAAGACAAGAGACTTGCCAGAACGACCAGCACTACGTGAAGGATCGTTGTCCATGTTTACATCGCCGATTTTCACACCAGTCCAATCAATTCGAGTTGGATTGGCGATCGGATCGATTACGAATGACTCTACGCTGGTTTGATCCTCAAAGAATCTCCAGCTGTTTACGTTGCTAAATTCATCTTGCTTACCGAGGATCAGTTTTCTGATCTCGATCAAGTCAAGTGTTCCGATATTGCCGTCACCGTTGGCATCAGCAGCTACTTTTCTTAAGTCAGTATCAAGAAGCGCTTTTCCTAAGATGTGCTTCTGAATTTTAACCAAGTCAAGTGTGCTTACACCATTGTCATGTCCGATGTTTTTCTCGGGAGTGACAGTGAGTTTAACACCTAGTCCAGTTGCAAATGCATATGCACCGCTGGCAGTCGTTACTGAATTCAGTACTTGACCGTTCTCCAACTCTGCACGTACCTGTACTTGCTCTACACTCTGCTCCAACTCAGTGGCAATACGACCAGTGAGATCAGAACCTGCATTGGTGTTTTCGCCGCAAGCAGCATTGTTATCTGTCACGACCAATAGGACATCACAGTAATCTGCTGAACCACCGCTGCTTAAAACCCACATACGGGCCATTTGCGTGCCGAGGCGATCGCAACCTACTGCTAGGCTATCTGAAACGCGGGTGATGTCAAAGCTATCTGATGCTTCGTCAGTCCACTCAATGTAGAAACTGAGATCTGCGTAATCTTCACCACAAGCAGGAATACTGCTTGATTCGAATTCATTTGCCCAGACCTTCGTCGCAGCAGTATCAATGGTACCATCCTGATCGATATCCCATGGCTGCAAGTCGGCAGTCAAACTAGTGATACAAACAGGTCCTGGCTTCTTACCAGCAAGTACATCAAAGTAGTACTCACAGTATGCCTCATTTTGACACTCATCAACGACACGTACTTGAAATTTGTATGTGCCCTGAGCAACATCAGGAATAGAGAAATCATATCCAGCGGCAGTGCCCTCAAGCAAATAGGTACCGGTTTCAACAACTTCTTCTTTCTTGAGATCCTTCAGCTCATAGTATAGATCAATCAATCCACAAGGATCTTCGACCTCGACAATTCCTTCAAATGTGAAGAAACATCCACCATTGGCTTCAAGTACAGCGGGTGCATCTGCTGTTCCGTCTCCACTCACTGGCGTTGAACTAGGTAGAACAACACATACAGGAGGGATGGTATCGATAACCAAGATCTTCTGCTCACAAGAGAACATTACGAGATCGTGATCCTTATACCAGTCGTAAGCAGCAGGCTTACCACCACACCAATCGGCAAAGTAGAACGTACGGATGATTTTCACACAACCTTCGTCACCACCGACCACTTTGAAGACTTTGTCTTCGTGGGCGATACCTACGATGCGGCAATCGTCATCGGCTAGATACGTAGCGTCACCAGTGCTTTCTACACCAGCATCACCTACGACCTGACCACTTCCGTCAGCATCGTACTCCACGCCACAAGCATATACAGTGGTGTCTTTAGGCACATCAAACATGTACTTGTTCAGTTTACACTGATTTCCTACCCGTACACGCTGATGACGATAAATCGTATCAGGAGCATGTGGAGAGTATGCATCGCTGTCCTCAGGACAACCTTGCCAGATCTTAAACTTGCGGAAGAGGTATCCTTCACCACAGTGGTCAAACTCACACCATACTTCTTGAGCACACTGTACATTTTTATCACAGTTTACAGCCACTATACCCTTCGTCAATGGAATTTGACGTTCATCGTAGTAGAGATCATATATGCTATCTGTTTTCCAGATATAGCCATAGTGCTCATCATAAACTCTTGTCTTCACAAAAGTATCACGGATTTCGCAGATACTATCACTGAGGGTGATATCGCAATCGATTTCATTCCATTCTGCATCTACATAGTTGCCATGAGCATCGACCCATGCTTTGCAGTATCCACCAAAGATTCCATCTAGGCTTGCATACGCATCGCTAGAGCCCGTTTTGGCTTGCTCAACGATGTACTCAATGCTTACAGGATGTTGTTCTCCTGGGAATTCATATCGATTGTCCTTGTAGGTACGGCAAGAGATCTCCGTATCAGTAACGTCTTTCACAACGCTGACAGGAGTCTTATCTTCTACCCATACGTCCATCCACGCTTTGCTCCAGTTGCACCAGTAGTCAATCGCAAGAACTTCTACAGTTACTTTACTGCAGGCATCTTCGCAACTAAATGGTACGGCATCAGACCATCCACCACCAATCTGCTTAAGCTGATCGAGGTAAGCTTTATAGTCAAACGGTTTTGCGTGAGAACCATCTACGCTACCTGCAGATTCGACATCGATTTCTGGGAAAACAATAGGATCATCAAAGCACTGGTGGAAATGTGTTTTCTGAACCTTGAATTTATCAAGGAACGACTCGCTAAATGTCTCACCACCGTGATAAGGATCACCTGCTTGTAAGATTAACTCATGAATGTAGTGATCATCAATTTCATAAGGATGTTCTCTACACTCTTTGGTACCATACTTGATGAGGTCATACAACCATGCATCGTAGAGAAGCTCTCCACAAGGTACACCGTCGTTACACCACCAATCCAGCAGCTTAGCGTAATGTGCCTCAACAGGATCACAATTCTTGTCGGTTTCCAAGTTGGCAACCCATAAAGTATCATAGTGAGGACCTACGTAGCAAGGAGTGAGCGCACTCTCTTTATCAGGGTCATGCTCGCCACAAGCTTCATCTTTACTATTGTAGCAGAGGTCGATGCATGCATCATACCAATCTGCGCGTCGAACGAAGATTTGTGGGTCAACACAATTGTCCCAGCTTCCTTCGTCAAATGTCTCGGCATTGACCCAAACTTTCTTGTCAGAAAGACTTACAGTCACACCTTTGTCAACGACGACGACAGGCTTGGTACGGTCTTTTGCTAGAATCCAGCAAGTATCTCTTCCAATCAAATGGCAATTGTCAAACGCTTCATAGATAATCATAGAAGGCCAATCACTTTTCGGCACTTTGACCGGACTGTGATACCTAAATGTATCTAAACTTGCACCGTAAGGAAGATCTGGATTAGGAGTATTATCAGGTTGAAATAGGTAAGTCGTACCTTCGAATAACGCTTTCACTGTCTTGATTCCGGACCAATTGTCATTGACAATCACTGGAGGCAGGTAAGTATGTGCCGCACAGTCATGAGTTCCAGTTGGAGCAATAACGACATACTCATAGTCGCCATCGCAATCTGCATCAAGCCATTCAAGTTCTTCGTACTCATCCGTGTAGCATTCTGCTACTGGAGGTAAGGTATCGAAGTCATAGACCCACCAAGTGCACTCGTAGTATCCGGGTGCAATCTCTTCAAGCTCGTTTCCTCCAGCAGGAGCAGGGCAGCCTTGGGCACCTGGTCCACCAGCACACGTTTGCTTGATTTCCAGAGTTACTTTATAGATAGGAGAGCAAGGATCTTCAAATTTGTGCACCTTCTTCTTGAAGACGATGCCACATTTGGTTCCTTCTAGGTCACCAGTGGTTTTCCACTCGTCATCCTGAAACCATCCATCTTTGTTTTCGTCAAGAACGTAGCAGAACCATAAGGTATCGCAGCGCATTGAATCTGGATTGAATTTGTACATGCGAGGGCCCGTATAATATCCACCACCTGGGCGAGGATAGTCGGTCACACCGCAATACATCGTATCCGTTTCTGGACATTCTGCATTTGCCGCCGTAATCATAGGAATCTTCAATACCGTAATGGTATCAAAAGCAGAACCTCTTCGACCATCTTTGTCGAAGGCCTGGTATTCCCGAAGAACAACTTTGGCCGTGTCTTGTACACCAGGATCGCATTCGACTGGAATAACCCAATCGGCTACAAATTTGGCGTCGACAGCGTTACGACAAGGAATGGCCGCAGTTGGTACACCATACACCTTTTCATAGGCAGCTACGTCATTCACACCAGCGTCAGTACACCATAGGGTGTAGCTGCGACCCATGATGACGGGACCACTTTCGAGTTTGAAAGTCCAGGCACCCCAACAAGTAGCGCCACTCGCTTCGCAAGTAAACGTCACTTTAAGTGACTGACCAAAGTAATTACAGGCATCGATGGTAATAGGATCCGTAGCAGACATGCCGGTAGCAACGCCGTTTACAAATGCAGCACCATCATAAAAACGCACAAGGCCACCGTGCGCATTCTCCACTTTTATGGAGAAAGAAGCGCAACCAGCAACGTCCGCACCGAAATCGGAAGCAGATACTGTGGCTACAGCCGTACCGACATTAAAGCCGGCATTGTCATTGGCATCGTTTTCTTCAACGATGACAACCCCCGAGTTTACGTCATGACAATTGGTCGACTGGCTAAAGCCAGCACCTACCATTGCCACGAGCAGGACTCCAGTCAGCAACCAACTAAAGCTCTGTCTGAGTCCAGAGGAAATAGAAGTAACTATTGTCTCTTTCATGAGTCAAGTTTTTGGTAAAAAAATTCGGTTTTCAAAAAATAATACATTAACGCAACCAAGTCCCGGGCAGCAGTTCCAAATACATTAGAACTAGACCACAAGTGACCCAATCACTGGATTGAAAATAAAATAGATGTAAAAACAGTCAGACACAGACTGTACGAGAAAGGAGAAATTAATTTCTTGAGTTAAGTCCTCTTATTGTCGTTCAGAAGTAATGAGTTAAGGTCTTTACATTCATTGTGTTTTAGCCAGAGAATCTCCTTAGACCTCCGAATCAATCCTGAAGGTAGTGCAATCGAAAGGCGAAAACAAAGTTCGGTATGGGGTAAAAAATGCATGAAGAAAATGCCATATGTTTAGTAGCCACAGAACCACTGATTTCAATATTTACATTTGACATATAACTTAAATAATTATTTCGCTGAATAGGCGAAGCAGCCTTTTTTGTCGAAATCGAAGGAGTTTTCTCCTCATAATCCTCTTTTTTTGAAAGACCTTGATAATCAAGCATTCAAGTTGTGTTGGCAGGCCGGAAACGCTCCACCTCACCCCAATGATGAACTAGCTTCCCGCTGAATTGGCTTTTGCCAGACCATCGGCAGCAATCTTTCTGCCTGGGGCACGCTCAAGAACGAGTGCATACTGTGATGCAGCATCCTTGTAGCGTTCTTGATCCATAAGCCAATGTGCATAGAGCTCACTGGAGGGTTGTACAATAGAGGGAGGTCCAAATTGGAAGCTGGTTTGATCTTCAAGCGCAACGGCCTGCTTAAACAGGTCTTCGGCCATGACAGATTTGCCCTTTGCACTTGCCAGTTGTGCCGCTAGTTCGAGCTCGAGAATATGGGCCTTCTTCACTTCGGTCGGAGTCGTCGGTCTCCGATCATAGCGGCCAGCACACATTACTGCCGTAGAGGCTTCTGCTTCCTTGCTCGAAGAAAGTCGATCCGCTTTTATCTCCTTGATGCGGTTTTCTACGGAGCGAAAATCACCTTTGCGTAAGTCTTGCAATGCCAGCATGTATTGATCAGTGGCTCGCAAGACAAGGTTGTGGTCGTAGGTGAAGGTGTCCTGCAACAGTGGGTCTTCCCAACGTCCCGTCTCAGTCACGTAAGCGGCTTTCATAAACATGAGATGCCACTTGGCTCGCTGGGTCGCATCTTCCGTACAGAAGCGCTGCATATCTGCCACACATTTTTTCGCGTGGTCGAACTCTCCTCTTTGCAAATATGCATAAGAGAGCCAGAGAAACGCGTGATAACCCAATTCATCATTTTCCAGATCTCTAGATTCCTTGCGCTTTACGCTTGCGGTCCACGAAGCAACATTAGAGGACACCACTTCGTCCCACATTCCCATCGCTACATAAATATGCGACGGCATATGAAGTGCATGACTGGCATCTGGTGCAACTTGCGCATACGAATTTGCTGCAAAAAGTGCCTTTGCTGCATGCTCTGGATCATCGTAGCTGTGAATCAAATAGTGCAACGCACCTGGGTGGTTAGGGTTTTCTGCAATAATGCTTTCAGCCACCTTTGCTCCCATTTCATAAGCCTCGTAGTCGCGGCCTGCCTTTACTGCTCCCAGGAGGGACAGGGCATAGAGCGATCCTACTTCATGATTGTCCGGATATTTTTGGTGAAGTTCTGCCAGATAATCGGAATAAAGACCATCTCTTTCTTTCTTGTCAGTCGCCCCGGCAAATAGAATCTCGCTCGCCTCGAGCAGTTCTTTTTCCAATGGAGTAGTGGCCAGCGACTTGCGTTCTTCTACACTGGGCGCCAGGCGGTCGAGAATGGCCAAGGCTTCCTCCGTTTTTTGCTCCCGCCACAAGGGATGATTGTGGCTCATGGCCTCGCCCCAATAAGCCAACACACAGGTGGAGTCCAGCTGCTGTGCCATGGCAAATTTTTCTGCGGCATCAACATATTCAAAACTGTGGAGCAACAGCATCCCTTCGTGAAAACTGGCTACTGCTGCTGCATTGCCCGTCGCATAATTTTTGATCTCTCCGAGCGCAATAGTGTCCTCGGCAGAAACAGGTGCGTCAGATTTGCAAGCAAATAAAATGACACCTAAAATGAGTAGGCAGCAATAAAAAATACGGGGAGTTGACGTAGGCATCTGGATATTTTATTTGGAGGGAAAATACGACAATTTAGTGACAGAGGCAGGGGGTATGAGGCAGGAGGCAGGAGGCAGGGGTCAGGAGGCAGGGGTCAGGAGGCAGGAGGCAGGAGGCAGGGGTCAGGGGTCAGGGG
>CAJQNM010000562.1 GCA_905479665.1 uncultured Saprospiraceae bacterium | reverse complement strand
TTTCAGATGACGGCAATGTAACAGTGATTGGAAGTCCCAGTACGACGCAAGGACAGGTCAATGTATTTGAAAAAACCGGAATAGAGTATTCACCCCTAGGAGGTCCAATCCGCGGTCCTGCTGAACTATCCAATCTGTTTGGAGCGAAGGCTTCGCTATCTGGAGATGGCAAGAGACTTGCGGTAGGTGCACGATCTTACGACGGGCCAGGAGAGGATCGTGGATATGTGGCCGTTTTTGAAATCGTGAATGGAGAATGGGCACAAATTGGAGAACCCATTATCGGTACGGTTGATTTTGGGTTAAAGGGCCAGGCACTTGACTTGTCTTACGATGGCAGCATCCTCGCGATCGGCAGTCCTTTTTCTTTTGATCACCTGAATACTGGAAAAGTGGAGGTCTATACATTAGATGGTGCAGCATGGAAGACCTTGGGTGGACCCATAGTAGGTGGGCAAGATCTCACTGGTTCGTCACTGGCTTTGTCTTCAGAAGGCAATCGAATCATCGTGGGTCAGCCAGTATCTGACATGGCCTCTGTGTACGAATTGCAGGGTGACACTTGGAATCAGCTTGGTGGCAACCTCCAGATTGCATCGAGCAGTGTATCTGGTTTCTCGGCAGATATTTCGGGCGACGGCAATAGAGCGCTGGTGGGTGCTATTGGATCGAATGCGCAATCTCTGCCTGGAGCGGTCCAGGTTTTTGACTTTGACGGATCTTCATGGTCGGCTACAACTAGCCCGATCGAAGGGGTGGTCGGTGAGGTCTTCGGATGGTCATGCACCTTGTCACCAGATGGCACTCATTTTGCCATAGGTGCCCCAGGGAGTGAGAGTCCTGGCAACAACCAAGGGCACGTGGAGGTGTATTCGATAGATCCAGTTAGTACTGCGGTGCTAAGTCATACCATTGAGGATATTCATGTTTCGCCCAATCCTGCGATCTATGAAATTGAAATCTCTGGTGACGACGTCAATCTATCGCGATCCGTCGAAATTGTGGACAACATGGGCCAGACCGTCATGAATACCTATCTCAGAAACAATAAAGTAAATATTCTGTCGCTTCCCACGGGCATGTATCATGTGTTGGTCCCTTTTGGTGATGATCACCGAGTGGCGAAGCGGATGATTAAGCTGTAGGTCGGTTACCTCTTGATAGACCTGAGGTTAGGTAAGAAATATCTAGAGCGTTCCGAACTATTTTCTTCACAAGATCGCTTAATCATCCTTGCATATTTAAAGTCAATATTGAGCCCACTCCGAAAAGTCGCCAAATTAAAAATGGCCCTTTTGGCGACCTTTTCATTTTTCTCAATTGGCTGATACTCAGGCATCACCCAATCTCCAAAAAGTGCAAATCTCATCCAAAATTAGCTCATTTTGTGAAGAGGGCACATTCCGGAGTGCGCTCAATATTTAAATATGCGAGGTTGTTTTTAGGGGCTGAAGCGAACTGACCCAGCTGCATGATGGATTGGGTTCGAAGTCTGCATCATTCTAAGGTTGAAATCTCCTCACCTGTATGAGGAAAATCTATAGCAGATGTGTTGCGTAGCAGGTATCAGCCCATTTTAGACAATAGTACAGACATCTGAGACATGGATGCTATCCGGTGTCACTGCTCCCTGATATCTTGAGGTTGACAATCTAACCAACTGATCCTAACCAACTCAAACAACAACCATGAGAAAATCAATCTACCTCTTCGCTATTCTGATGATCGCAGCCTGTGCCAAAAATGAACTGTCAGACCCTGCATCAAAGGCCACAGATTCCCTGGACAAACAACTAAGTTCGATTGAAACCAAAGAGGATGTCTTCCATTTTCTTGAAACTCATCATCCAGCGTATGATGTGACCCAGCTCGAAACCGTGAAGGAAATGCTGCAAGATGTTGCCAAATCAGATTTTCAGCGAAGTGGAAATACCGTTGAGCTGGGTGCCGGTTCTGCAGACGGATTGCAAGGTGCCATTGACGAAGCGGGAGCGGGAGGCACGGTCTTAATTAAAGCCGGAGAGCACATGGAAAATGGGCTGGTGACAATCGGCCATGAGATCCATCTGAGAGGGGAAGAGGGTGCAGTCATGACATTCTCAAATAAACTTGCGCCAGTCACAGATCCCGCGCTAGACGGGGGAATTCACTTCTTAGATGCCTCACAATCGTCTGTCCAAAACATCGATTTTCGTGGCGGGATTGGTGGCTCCGGTGTGCTGATGTTTGTGGAAGAATCGCACCGAATGAATATACGAGACAATGTTATCTCTAACTTTCAATTTGCCGTTCTAATCCAAAACAGCAATCGTCTTCGTATCAGCAAGAATACCATCACCGGGCAGTCTGACTGGCTTGCCGATCCCAACTCAACCTCGCTAGGAATCACGGTGATCAATGGCAGAGCCTGTTCTCTGGTTGGGAACACCATAAACAACAACGTCTTTGGCATCTGGATGTGCGACAAGGGAGGCCTTAGTTGGGGCAACTCTACTTTTGGGAATTTCTATGGCCAGATTTTATGCAAGGTGCCCTTTGGCGATTTCATGGATTTTCAAGGTCAGGAAATAGGTGCTGAGCAGTCTGCATCAAACTGGCTTGTAGCGATGAATGCAGACTACGATAACTTTTACGCCGGAATCGTGGTGATTGATGGAGCCAACAAAAATACACTGCTCGCCAATAAGGGAGGCGGAAATGCCTCGTATAATGTGGAGCTCGCTGGAGACTCACAGCGGTTTGGATTTTTTACTCCCCAGTCATTTAAGAACTGGGTCTACAGTTTTAAAGATCAGGTGATTAAGGATTGTGGAGAGGGCAATAGAGTGTCGGGTGGAGTGAAGGTGGATGTAGGGGTGGATATTTGTGATTGAGTCGTGTAAGCTTTTTCTTACTAAGAATTTCAAGATGCAAGATAGCCCCATGAGTCTACCAAATAAAAAGCTCAAAGTGATATCTCTCATTATTCTGGCAGGTTGGTTAATTCTCATGGCTTATCCGACAATTATTCTTTGTCAAAATAATTCACTGCATTTTGATGGTGTCGACGATTATGTTCTGGGACCAAATTCTCAAAAACTTGAATTAGCAGTTGGTACCGTTGAACTCTGGATTAAGCCCGAGTTCCAATCAAGCAAGCAAACCTTTCTCTGCTACCGCAGTCTAAATGGGGCATTGACACGCTATCTCTGGAATTTTCTTGAAAATATTTCAGGCCTAGGATTTTGGAATGGGGAAACCTATCAGACAATATCACATACTTTCTCACCAGGAATCTGGCACCACCTGGCATTTGTCGACAATAATCTACAAACACTAGTATATGTCAATGGATCCAAAGTTGGTGCGTTTGCATCACAATTTGGATCGGCATCGGGAGAATCATTGAGATTAGTGCTCGGAGTCGATGCACCGGGCACGGAATACTTCGCAGGAGAGATAGACCAGATTAGAATATGGTCCTACCCATTTTGTGCTGCTGATGTTCTGGAAAACATGGGCTGTAGTTTGTCTTCAAATAAAATAAATTTACAACTCTACTACCCATTCAATCAGGGTGACGCCCAAGCATCAAATCTTGATAGTACCGTTCTGATAGATATAACAGCAAATGCTCTGGATGGGAGTTTGAAAAATTTTTCACTTACTGGAACTATATCAAATTGGATTACTTCCGGTGTGGCACTTTCTAATTGTGATCCGGAGTCAATTTGCAATAATCCCGACATCCTAGAGATAAAGAGAGATTGCTGGCCTTACGATTATCCTGATACCTTATCGTACTTTGAAACGTGGCATGGAAAGCTACAGGTTGATGGAATAAATGGTCACGGTTCCTTCGCCCTTCCGCAAGATTCCATCATCTGGTGCGTTGGCGATACTTCTATTGCAACTATTGATAGTACAGGCTCTCTTCAAGCCAAAAAAGCTGGACTCGCTTTTGCAATCGTCAAATACAAGACATTGAGTGATAGTATTATTCTAAGAGTACATGCACCGATTAGAGCTCCGGAAATTGGGCCCATTGAAAACTATCTCGCCAGCATAAACTATGAGTTTATCATCCAAGAAATGCCGGTCATTATCATTCGTTACCTACCAACTTCTGACGGAGTAAACCTAGACGTCTCTCATGCGCCAGATTTTTTCGCTTTGGGCCATACATCACTTTCCAATCTGAAAAGTGATATTGATGTTTTTGACAAACGCGTGAAGTTTTCGGTTCAGGAAGGTACTCGCTTTAGAGATTATGGACGAAATATGGAGATTCCATATCTGGGCTATAAAGTAGTGGAGTATATCACGGTTTATGAACCAACACCAAGAGGCAAGCAGCTGACAGTAGATGACAATGGATTTCCTGTGTATGCAATCGACTACCACTCGCTATTTGAGCGATTCAATCTCAAAGATTATATAAATAATCAAGGGGTGAAGGAAATCTGGATCTGGTCATATGGGCATGACTCTGAGGTACCATCATTTGATCCTACTATCCATCAGCCCTGTAATTTTCGATTTTGGTGGGAATCGAACATGTCTAGTCCAACGACTGGCGATATATCAAATTCCGACAGAGACAACTCAGATCTACCCATTTATAACAACACCTACATTGTCTACAATCAAAATTTCCGGCGAACCCAAGCAGAAGCAGTACATAATCGCGGACATCAATTCGAAAGTATGTTTTCAATAGTCAACGAGATGCAGCTCGGAAACGATGACCTATTTTGGAATGACTTCGTTGGTAGAGACATGAATCAATTTATCACTGGGCGTTGCGGGTGGACTCATATGCCGCCAAATACTACGACAGACTACGACTATGAAAACGCGAATGTGGTCCTGAGCGACATCGAGGATTGGACTCCTGCTCACGATGGTTCTACCACGTCTGTCAGCAACTCGACATGGCAAAATCTTGAATACTCATGGCCAGAAGAAAATCAAACATTCCCACAGAAGACTGAATCGAATTGGTATATCTATTGGATGCAGAGCTTTCCTGGCTTCTTAAACGACATTGACTACCAATCTTCCCATCGAATGTCTAATTGGTGGCAAATTATTCATGATTGGGACAACTCATTTCTAGCTGGCAAGGGACTTGTCGAAGAAAAGTGCTTTACTAATCTATCCATTCCTCAGCCCTTACTTTCCGGCAGATACAACAAGGAAGGTCTTATCTCAACGTCGATGACCGTACCGCCGAAACAAATGGTACAAATAACCTCCGACCAAAGTATCCGCCTAGAGGCTTTTTCTGAAATACATCAAGGCTCTATTTTGGAAATTGCGATCAAAGAATGTAATTCTCCGAACAGCAGAATCGCACCCAATGATTTAAGGTCGTTTACAAACAAAGCAAACCGAAATTATCAGCATGTATGTAGCCGACATTGTGGAAGCTGTACTAAGTAGAGTTAGTTGGCCCAAATCTTATCCTCCCTTCTCCACTGCCCCGGAGGAACTCCAAACTCCTCCGAAAATACTCGGCTAAAATAATTAGGATCGCGAAATCCACACTGATAGGCTACTTGTGTTACATTAAACTCAGTGCCTGCAAGTAACTTTTGAGCATGTTCAATCCGAATGGATCGAATGTAGTGACTCGCAGAGTGCCCAGTCAGCGCTTTTAATTTGTTATGAAGCTGACTTCGACTAAAATGTAGGTCAATCGCCAACGCTTCTACCGTTAAAGTTTCATCGGAAATGCGTTTCGTAATGGCCTCGCGAACTTCCACGATAAACTGATGCTCTTGCTCCCTGCCGCCCAAAGGTATCAAGCCATTGCCCTTGCCGTAAATAACCTGCAATTTGCGTCGTTGTTCCAATAGCATCTCGACGGTTGCTACTAGATGATCTTTGTCGAATGGTTTGACGATGTAGGCGTCGGCAAGTCTTTTCAAGCCTTCGACTTGCGACTCTTTGCTGGCAAGTGCAGTAAGTAAAATGAGGGGTATATGACTCGTTCGTCTATCATCCTTCAAGACACTGCATAATTCAAAGCCGTCCATACCGGGCATCATGACATCACTGACTAGTAGCACAGGAGGATGTCTTGTGGCTTGTGCCAAAGCAGTTTTTCCATCATGAGAGATGTGCACGGGCAAAATACCTTGCAGGCAGCTCGCTAAGTATGTCGCCAAGTCTGCACTATCCTCGGCAACCAATATATATTCCGAATCGTCTGCCACTTCATCTTCCTGCGAAGTGATCCCTGACACTGTAGTCAAAGTCATTTCAGGCCTTCCACCGGAATCAAAAACCCTTTCGGCGTCGTTCTTGAGCGGTAGAGAAATAACAAATTCACTACCATCCACTAATTCGG